>JAGQPF010000166.1 GCA_020426845.1 Planctomycetales bacterium | reverse complement strand
TCAATTGCCTCGTCTCCCAGCCACTTGAAGAACTCGTCGCGTTCGTGGCGGAATCCGTTGATGTTGGTGTGGTTGTCGGTCTTTCTTAAATCATCGGGGCCAACCATCGGCGTGGGCCAGATCAACAGCTTGAAGGTCGCGTCGCTCGCCTTGAGCGTGTCTTGGAGCCACTTCTTCTGCTTGGCACCCCAGATTGACTTCTTTGGGCCATCGGGGTCGGCGTTGTTGGACCGATACATGCGATTCTCGACCAGCCAGATTTGCAGATCCCGGCTGATTCGATGCGTCCGATAGGTCAAGGTCTCGGCGTCCTCCATGCCGCCTATCGGCAGCTGCTCCAACATCATGCGTCGTCCCACCTCGGGAGTCGGATCGTAGTCGCCCGAATTGTCGCCGTCGTCGATGCGGTAGTCGTGGTCGTCGATCTCCCAGTAGGTGGGCACGATCCAGAACAGATCGCGATACCGCGGCTGCACGAATTGCTCGTGCCATTTCTTACGCAGTTCGGACACCTGCTCGGCGCGCGGGGTGTCGGGCGTGTCGTAGTAGACATTGTCGCCGGTGCCGATGAAGAAGTCGGGTTGTAGCTTGCGGATCGCCGCCAGGCCCGGATAGCCCAATGCCTTGTCTGCCCCCGCGTATGCCTCGGGCAGTTCGCGGTTGTTCTCGACGACGTGCTGAGCGCGATCGATCCGTTGGTCGCCGTGAAATTTCGCATAATTCATGCCGGTGACGACGACCAATCGAGTTTCTTCGGCGGCCGAGGCCCCTCCGTAGGTGCGAAACTCGCCCATCGGCCCCGGCACGACTTGCGAGCGATCCAACCCAATCAGGCTTCGGCAGCGATAGCGTGTGCCGGGCTCCAGATCGCGGAATTCCGCGCGGGCGATGTAGTCGTGCTCTGCCTTTGCGGAAACAAGCTGCACCGCAACGGGCTGTTCACCGGACGCGTCGAGCTTGTGCAGCGAAAATTCGACCACGCCGTCCGCGCCCGGCAGATCTCCATCGACCAACTCGTCCGAACTGGACAAGCGTACTTGGGCCAGCGCCGTCGTTGACGTCACCTCGCCGATCATGATTCCCATCGGAGCGCGAATGGATGCGGCTGATTGCGACGTGTTTGGCGAAGAGGGACGGCAGCCGGTTGTCACGGCAACAGCGGCCAGGATGGCGATGAAACAGCAAAGAAGTCGGCTCATGACGGCACGCTCCCAACTTAGACGGTTCCTTGCGCCATGCCTGCTGCGAACGCTGTACCAGGTAACCCGCAGCGTACGGGAGGAATCGCGCACTTGAGCTCGGTGGCCTCAAGTTGCCCATTCTACCGCTTCGCACACTGACTGGGCTGTCACGAATAACTCGCGTTCGTCTGGGATGGATAGGTGGTTTGCGCATGACCGCTCCGATTTTTCCGATTTTGACGAAAGTTCGGATTGGACGGTGTCGATAAGGTCTACACGCGAAGGCTCCGCTTCCAAGTTTTGGGGCGAGTGCCGGCGATGGTTCAGGGGGGTCTTGAACCGCAGGAAATTCAAGCAGGCTTTGGCAGGCTGCTGAAAGACACCTGATTCGGCAAACGGTGCAGCACTTTTCGCAACGCGAAGGCTGCTCCTGGCGCCGGCGGGTGTTCTTCAACAGGCAGATGCCGCCTGTGGCGTAGTGGCATTGTGCCCCTGTGTCGGATTTCCGTCACCACAGGACCCACAGAATCGTAGCTGGCCCTCAGCCACGATAAGGAAGCGGAACATTGATCAGCCAGCGCACAAGACGAACCACAGCGACCGCCATGCTCTTGCTGGCCGCCGTTACCGGTTGTCATCCCACGCAGCCGTTCTACTTCCAGAATGACGGTGATCTGTCGAGCTATCTGGATGCTGCGACGCAGATTGAGTACCCGGACGTTGAGCACTCGACGTCGCCGGAGGTCACGGACACGCTGGAGCCGTTGCATCTGCGCAATCTCAAGTTCGCCGAGTATCGCGACCTGACGTTGCAGGAGGCGGTGGCGATTGCGTTGCACAACAGCAAAGTGATTCGCAGCGCGGCTCAATTCCAACAGTTCGGATTTGCCAGCACGGGCGCCTCGCGCGTCTTGGGCGCCGGCACGGTTCTGGATCCGGCGATCAGCGAGACGTTGACGACGCCCACTCCGCTGCAGGTCGACAGCCAAGGCAATCGCATCATCTCCCGCGGCGCCGTGCGAGCTTCCACGGTTGGCGGTTACGCGGATGCGTTGGCCGAGTTCGACGCCCAGATGTTCAGCAGCTTCTCCTACAGCAACACCGATCGGCCGCGAAACGTCGGACCGGGCAACGTGTTCAATCCGGTGATCGGGCAGGGGCACGACAGCAGCCACCTGCTCGCGTTGTCCAAGAAGATGGCTTCCGGCGGCATCATCACCGCTCGCCAGACGCTCGCTTATAGCGAAAACAACACGGCGATTGGGGTGGGCCGCGCGGTGCCCAGCGACTGGACCGCCGCTTGGGAACTGGAGTTCACTCACCCGCTGCTTCGCCAAGCGGGCGTGACGGTCAATCGCTTGCCGATCCTGCTGGCTCGCATCCGCACCGACACGACGCTGGCCGACTTCGAGGTGAGCGTGCGCGACTTCGTGAAAGATGTGGAGAATGCCTACTGGGACCTGCACTGTGCGTACCGCATCGTCGACGCGAACAAGCAGGGCCGCGACGCCGCATTGGCTGCGTGGCGCAAGGATCGCACGCGTGCGGGCAAGAAGGATCCTGGCGCCCAGGAGCCTCGCTCGAACGGACAGTACTTGCGATTTCGGGCTCGTTACGATGCCTCGCTGGCCGCCGCCACGCAGGGTGAAGGCCTGTTGGTGCTGGAGCGAAAGCTGCGAGGTTTGCTGGGTTTGACGGCCACCGACAACTTTTTGCTGCGGCCCACCGACGAGCCGTCGGCCGCCTTCGTGAGCTTCAATTGGGACGAAGTGAAGCTCGAGACGCTGTTCCGCAGCCCCGAAATTCGGCGCCAGAAGTGGCAGGTGAAGCAAGCGGACCTGGAGTTCGTCTCCGCTCGCAACCAACTGTTGCCCGAGCTGAACCTGGGCATGCGTTACCGCATTCTGGGTGTTGGCGACGACCTGATCAGCGCCGACCGTCGCGGGGCCAACTTCGAGACGACCCCCACCGGCTCGCTCGCCTTTGACGGGCTGACGGAAGGCAACTTCACCGAAGCGTTGATGACGCTGACCTTCCAGCCCAATGCGGTTGGCGCCCGCCGCGCACACGCTCGCGTGCAAGGCGCCATGCTGCAAATCAAGAAAGCCAAGATTCAACTCGACGAGGTGGAGCACAACATCGAGCACCAGTTGTCCAACTCCTACGCGAATCTCCACAACCAATATCAGCTCGCCCAGATCGCCTATGGGCAGTGGGTTGCGGCCGAGGACGAAGTGAACAAGCTCGAGGTGCGGCTGGACGTCGACGAGCGTCTGCATGACCAGTTGCTCGATGCGTTCGACCGACGTGCCTCGGCACGCATCGAGTACTACCAGCGGCTTTGCGACTACAACAAGGCGATCGCCGACGTGCACTACGTCAAAGGCTCGCTCTTGGAATTCAACGGCGTCTCGCTCGCGGAGGGCCCGTGGCCACAAAAGGCTTACTGGGATGCTCTGGGGAGGGCTCGCGAGCGAGATGCTAGCTACTACCTCGACTACGGCTCGACGCGGCCACGCGTGATCAGCCAGGGCGCCGTGCCACAGGGCGTGGGGCCGGGACCGGGTGCGATCGAAGGTGAGGTGTTCGAAGGTGAAGCGATCATCGAGGGTGAGGTGATTGAGGGCGACGGAGCGATGCCGGGTTATGAAACCATCGAGCCCGCTCCGATCATGGAGCCTCCCGCGCCAGAGCCCAACAACCTGCCGACGCCCGCCGGCAACGGCGTCCCCTCGGCTCGCCGATCCGGCCCGTCGTTGAACGCTCCCACGGCTGATCCCTCCGGGGCCTCCGCCGTGGAACGAGCCACCTATGAGGCATCCGGCGCGTTCTGGAACTCGAGGCCTTAGGTCGTCGACGGATAGGAATCCGCAACGGTGGCAAGGGACGAACTCGGGAAGGAGCCCCGAGGCGTTGAGCGGGACGAAACGAGATTCCAGCGGTGCACTCGTCTAGGCACCCAGCACCAACAACAAGTGATTCTTACACCTATCCGAAAATCATGCCGTCGTCGGGACGCGAAACGGAGCAGCTTTTGACAGGGTTGGACTCCTCCGTTTCGCGTTCTCGCCGACTGGCGACCGGCAATTCGACCAAGACCGCATCGAACACGTTTCTTCGGCCTTCAGCTCGAATGCTGAAGCATGGACCAGCATTGCACTTTCCGAAAGGCACCACGATGGGACGCAGCATTTCACATTGCTCGGGAGTCTTCGCGCTCGCCGTTTTCGCTCTCACGACGTCGTTGAACATTGCGGAGGCCGAACAGCCTCACCTGCTCATCGCCTCCCGTCCCGATCCGGCGTTGCCCGAGCTGCAGCGTTTGGAGCGGTACGTGGGAACCTGGACCACCACGATGCATCGCAAGGCGGAGGCCAAGTCCTATCGCGTGGAGGCGCGGGTTGACTGGATTCTGGGCGGCAAATTCCTGCGGTCGACCTACGAAGGCGACGGCATGGACGGCCTGACGCTAACCACCTATGACAAGCAGACGCAGCGTTACCGTCGCTGGCAGTACGACGCGGCCGGGAAAGTGACCGAGTTTACCGGCACTTGGGACAAGGCCGCTCAAACCTTGCGATTCGAACACGTTAGCCCTGACGAGTCGTACCGAGTCGTGGTGGAAAGCCAGCTCGACGCAGCCGGGCGAAGTGAGCGGTTCTCGGTGGTTGTGCGAGATCGCGACGGCCAGGAGCTCGACGAGTTCAGCGGCACCAGCGAGCGTCATGCCCGGTAAGCTGCGGCCTAGTGGGACAGAGTGAGGCTTTGCCAACCGCCAAAGCGTGTAGCGCTCGGCAAACGGCTTCCTCGCTCTCCACACCCCCCAGCCCGGCAAGGGGCGACGGATTATGGGCGCGAGCCGACGCCAGCCCATGTACGGCGGCGCCGCCGAAATCGCGCGCAGTTCACGCGCACCAGCCCCACAAGCCCGCAGGGGGGCGACAGACCGTAGCCACGGCGCCAGCCCATGGCGGCGCCCCCGAAATCGCGCGCGATTCACTCGCTCCAGCCCCGCAAGCCCCCCAAGGGGCGAAAGATTGTAGCCATGGTCGCGAGTCAGGGACCGCGACCCTTCTGCCTGGGGGCGACACATTTTCCGGATCGACGGATAAATCGGCTTCGATTGTTTTGACAAGTCAAATCCGAGCGGTTAGGATCACATCTCACTCCGGACGCGAGAATGCGTCCAAATGTCCCACCTAACAGGACGTGTGTTCCCTTCCACGTCTCTCAGCCCACCTCAACCCGTCGGCGAGGGTTTCCTCTCCGCAGCGCATGGGTTTGTGGTGCCTCACCGCCTAGGAGAAAGCTTCATGAGGTGCTCGGGTAACTCCATCGGTCGTCGCGATTTCATGCACGTCGGATTCTTGGGAGGCCTTGGCCTTTCGCTTGCCGACATGCTTCGACTCGAGGCTCAAGCGGAGCAGAAGTTTTACGAGAGCAAGGAAGGCACTGCGAAGTCGGTGATCTTCATCTTTCTGCCAGGTGGCGCCGCACATCAAGAGACGTGGGATCCGAAGCCGTACGCGCCGGTTGAATATCGCGGCCCGATGAACAGCATCGCCACCAAGGTGGAAGGCGTGCGTTTCAACGAGATGCTGAAGAACACGGCGAATGTGGCGGACAAGCTGGTCGTTTGCCGGGCCATGAGCCACGGCGAAGCCGCTCACGAGCGTGGCACGCACAACATGTTCACCGGCTATCGTCCCAGCCCGGCTTTGGCCTACCCCTCGATGGGATCCGTCGTCGCACACGAATTCGGACCTCGCAACAATCTGCCGCCCTATGTGTGCATTCCCAGTCAGCCCAACCAGTTCGCCGGAACCGGCTATTTGAGCTCGTCCTATGCGGGCTTCAGCCTGGGCTCGGACCCGGCTAGCGGCGACTTCACGGTCCGCGACCTGAAACTGCCGGGCGGTGTGGACGACAACCGCTTCTCGTCGCGTCGCAAGATGCTCGACGCCGTCAATAGTCATTTCACGAGCACCGAGAAGGCGGACTCGCTGGACGCGGTCGATTCGTTCTATCAGCGCGCTTACGCGATGATCAGCTCCGAGAAGGCCCGCGAGGCGTTCGATATCGGTCGCGAGGACGACAAGCTGCGTGACCAATATGGCCGCAACACGGCCGGCGCCCGGATGTTGTTGGCGCGGCGGCTCGTCGAGGCGGGTGTCCGATTTGTGACACTCACCTATGGCGGCTGGGATATGCACAACAATATCGACGGCAGCATTCGCGGCCAGCTGCCTCCGTTCGACCAAGCCTTTGCGATGCTGATCAACGATCTCGATCAGCGCGGTCTGCTCGACTCGACGATGGTCTGTGTTTGCAGCGAATTCGGCCGCACTCCCAAGATCAACGGGAACGCTGGTCGCGACCACTGGCCGAAGGTCTTCAGCATCGCGATGGCCGGCGGCGGACTGAAACGTGGCATCGTCTACGGCAAGTCCGACGCAACGGCGAGCGAGCCGGACGAGAACGGCCTGAACGTCGAGGACTGGGCAACCACGATCTACCACACGATGGGCATCGTCGCCGACAAAGAGCTGATGGCGCCCGGCGACCGTCCGATCGAAATCGTGGACGGCGGCAAAGTTCGCAAGGAACTGCTCGCGTAACGTCAACAGACACGTCCAGCCCGCAGTCGGGACGGCAAACGCCGTCTCGACCGTCGGCGCCGGCGTTCCTGCCCCCTCCGAATCCGCCTGGTTCGGCCGCTCCCGTGAGCGCGCCGCACACGTTCGCGCCGATTCACTCCCACCCACGCACATCGCACTTCTGACCGAACTGTTGGAGCGACTATGTCACGTTCAACACGGGCGTTTGCAATCCTGCCAATGCTGCCAATGCTGATCGCCTTGGCGTTCCCCGTTGCCGCCGAGTCTGCCTCTCCCGCGTTGACTCGAATTGATCCGCGTGGCTGCCAACGCGGCGCCGAGCACGATCTGGTGTTTGTCGGCGCTCGCCTGGAGGATGCGCAAGAGATCCTCTTCTACAGTCCCGGCTTTGAAGTGCTCAGCCTGGAGCCGGCCGCCGCCTCGGTCAAGGTCAAGGTGAAGGTCGCGCCCGACTGTCGGTTGGGCGAGCATGTCGCGCAAGTGCGGACAGCGACTGGCATCTCCGAGTATCGAACCTTTTTCGTCGGCGCCCTGCCGGCTGTGGATGAAAAAGAGCCAAACACCGAATTCGAGGCGGCTCAACCGATCAGCGCCAACGTCACCGTGCAGGGACTCATCGGCGCGGAGGATGTCGACTACTTCGTCATCGACGCGAAGAAGGGCGAGCGAATCTCGGTGGAAGTCGAGGGCATGCGGCTCGGCACCACCCTGTTTGATCCCTACATTGCGATTCTCGACGCCAAGCGATTTGCCCTCGCTGTCGGCGACGATACCCCGTTGGTCCGCCAGGATGCGGTCTGCTCGGTCGTCGCTCCCGAGGATGGCAAGTACTACGTCGAAATGCGAGACAGCGCTTACGGCGGCAATGGCGCGAGCTTCTACCGACTGCATATCGGCAACTTCCCCCGCCCGTTAGCCGTTTACCCCGCGGGTGGCAAGGCCAGCGAACCGACCGAAGTCACGTTCATCGGCGACCCGACCGGCGAGCACAAGCAAACGATCCAAGTGCCCGCCGAAGCGGATGACGACTTCGCGGTCCATGCGGAGAATCCGCAGGGCGTCAGCCCCACCGGCAACCCGTTTCGCGTCTTCCCCCATGGCAATGTGTTGGAAGTCGAGCCGAACAACGGTTTTGGCGACGCGACGCCCGCCGAATTGCCGCTCGCGTTCAACGGCGTTATTCAAGCCGACGGCGATGTGGATTGCTTCAAGTTCGCCGCGAAAAAGGGACAGGTGTTTGAGGTCGAGTGCTATGGCCGCCGCATTCGCTCGCCGCTGGATCCCGTGCTGAACCTCTATACGGCCGACGGCCGGTCGATCGCCGGCAACGACGATTCGCGGGGCCCCGATAGCTACCTGCGATTCACCGCTCCCGCCGATGGCGAGTACATCGCTCGTGTCACCGACCATCTTTCTCGTGGCGGACCCGAGTTTGTGTATCGCATCGAATTCACTGCTGTGCAGCCCTCGTTGACGCTGAGCATTCCCCGGGTTTCACGCTACGAACAAACGCGTCAGCAGATTGTGATCCCGCGTGGGAATCGCTTCGGCACGTTGTTGACGGTAAGCCGAGCGAATTTCGGCGGCGATGTGACGCTGGATCCGGCGGGACTTCCTCCCGGCGTGACCATGCACTATGAGCCCATCCCCGGCAACTTGAGCACGATCGGCGTCGTCTTTGAAGCCGCTGCGGACGCTCCGGTTGGTGGCGGGCTGATCAACTTCCAGGGCGAGCACGTCAACGGCGACCTCAAGGTTCGTGGTGGCTTTACAAATCGCGCCGACTTCGTCATTGGCCAGCCGGGCCAGTCCCTCTATGTCTGGAAAGATGTGGCGAAGCTGCCCATCGCCGTGACCGAGGAAGCTCCTTTCAAGTTGTCGATCGTTCAGCCCAAGGCGCCGCTGGTTCGCAGTGGCTCGCTGAATCTCAAGGTGGTCGCCGAGCGCAAGGAGGGCTTCACGGCGCCCATCACGATCGAGTTTCCGTTCCGTCCACCGGGAGTCAGCGGCGCCAGCCGTGTGACCATTCCCGAGGGCAAGACGGAAGTTGACTACCCGTTGAACGCGGCCGGCAACGCGGAGGTGAAGGAGTGGCCAGTGTATGTGACTGGCGTCGGCGCCAACATCTGGGCCTCCTCGCAGATGGCCAAGTTAAAAGTCGTCGAGCCCTACGTGCAGTTCGCCGCCCAGCGCGCCTCTACCGAACAGGGCAAGCCAACTCAAATCTACTGCAAACTCAACCAACTCACGCCGTTCGAGGGCGAGGCCAAGGTTGTGCTGTTGGGGCTGCCACCCAAGACCACCACCACCGAGCTCACGTTCACCAAGGAGACGACCGAGCTGTCGTTCCCGATCACGGTGGATCCCGCCAGCCCCGTTGGCAAGCATAAGAACCTGATTTGTCGCGTGACGCTGTTGGAGCAGGGCGAGCCGGTTGTCGGCACGGCGGGAGTGACCGAGCTGCAAATCGACCAGCCGCTGCCGCCGCCCAAGGACACGCCGCCTCAACCCAAGGTGGCCGCCGCTCCCACTCCCAAACCCGAGCCGAAGCCCGCCACCGAAAAGCCGCTCTCGCGGCTCGAAAAGTTGCGGCAAGCAGCTCGTGAGGCCGGCGGCGAATAAGCTCCACCATTTTCCTCCCGAAACAACTCGCAATCACAGCTGGAAACGGAACTTGTCATGCTGAGAAACTTGCTTCGCCAAGGCCTGGCAGGCGCGCTATTGTTGAGCCTCTGCTCCGTCGGGCATGCGGCCGACGCGACGGTCGCTTCGATTCGGGTCTATCCCCAGTCGGCACAGCTGACCACAGTTCGCGATCTGCAGCGCGTGATCGTGCAGGCAGTTCAGCCGGACGGAATCACCCGCGACGTCACTCACGAGTCCAAGCTGACGCTGACGGGCGACGCCGCTCGCCTGGAAGGGCAAACGCTCTACGCCGCCGCGGACGGCAAGGCCGAGCTGACGATCGAGTATGGCGGACACGCGTTCAAAATGCCGATCGACGTGGCTCGCCACAACGAAGACCCGCCGATCAGCTTTAAGCTGGACGTGATGCCGATCTTCATGAAGTCGGGTTGCAACACGGGCAGCTGCCACGGCGCCGCTCGAGGCAAGGACGGCTTTCGGCTGTCCCTGTTCGGCTTTGACGCCGAAGGCGACTACCACCGTTTGACCCGCGAAATCGCGACTCGCCGTATCAATCTGGCGGTGCCCGCGGAATCGCTGCTGATGCAAAAAGGCGCCGGCCAAGTGCCTCACACCGGTGGCAAGCGATTTGCCGAAGGGGATGAGCTCTACGGCACGCTGATGCGTTGGCTGAATGCCAATGCCCCCGCCGATCAGGGCGAAGTCCCCACGGTCGATCGCGTCGAGATCTATCCCGAGAACGCTGTGCTCGACGGTGAAGGCGCTTCGCAGCACGTGATCGTTCGAGCGTTCTATTCCGACGGCACGGACCGCGATGTGACATCGCTCGCGTACTTCAGCTCCAACAACGAGAACTCCGCGGAGATCTCACAGCAGGGCGAAGTCACGGCGGCCAACCCCGGCGAAGCGTTCATCATGGCTCGCTTCGACACGCACACCGTCGGCACCCACTTCATCGTGTTGCCCAAGGACCAGCAGTTCACCTGGAACAACGCGGCCGAGAACAACTACATCGACACGCACGTCCACGCGAAGTTGCGGAAGCTGCGGATCAACCCCTCCGAAGTATCTTCGGACGAGCAGTTTTTGCGGCGTGTCAGTCTCGACATCACCGGCAAGATGCCGACGGTCGAGGAATACCACAACTTTATGACCAGCACTGACCCGAAGAAACGCGAGCTGCTTGTCGACGACTTGCTGGGTCGCAAAGAGTTCGTGGAGTTGTGGGTGATGAAGTGGGCCGAGCTGCTGCAAATCCGCTCGTCTCAGCAAGTCAGCTACAAGTCGATGTTGCTGTACTATAACTGGCTCGAGCAGCAGATCGCCGGCGAGGTTCCCGTCGACAAGATGGTGCAAAACCTGCTGGGCTCCAATGGCGGCACGTTTGCGAACCCCGCCACCAATTACTACCAGAACGAGACCGACACGCTGAAGGTGTCCGAGAACGTGGCCCAGGTGTTCATGGGCATGCGAATCCAGTGTGCCCAGTGCCACAACCATCCGTTCGATCGTTGGACGATGGACGACTACTACAGCTTTGCGGCGTTCTTTTCGCAGATCGGCCGCAAGCGGGCCGAGGACCCTCGCGAGTTGATCGTCTACAACCGCGCCTCGGGCGAGGTCGCCAACCCCGTCACGAAAAAGAACATGGCGCCCAAGTTCCTCGGTGGCGCGGTGCCAGACGTGAAGGGCAAGGACCGCCGGGTCGTGATGGCGCAGTGGCTGGCCTCGAGTGAAAACCCGTACTTTGCCACGAATCTGGCGAACATTGTCTGGGCTCACTTCCTGGGCCGCGGCATTATCAACGAGGTGGACGACGTTCGCGTCAGCAACCCGGCCAGCAACCCCGAGCTGCTTCAGGCACTGGCTGACAAGTTCACCGAGTACAACTACGACTTCAAGCGGCTGGTGCGCGACATCTGCCTCTCGCGAACCTATCAGCTCAGCACACAGACGAACGAGACCAACGCTCGCGATGAGCGCAACTTCTCTCACGCTCCGCTGAGACGTTTGCGTGCCGAAGTGCTGCTGGATGTGATCAGCCAGGTGACCGACACCAAGAATAAGTTCCGCGGCTTGCCCAATGGCGCCCGCGCGGTGCAGATCGCCGACGGCAACACCAGCACCTACTTCCTCACCACCTTCGGCCGCGCAACTCGCGAGACGGTGTGTGCCTGCGAAGTGAAGATGGAGCCCAACCTGTCCCAAGCGCTGCATTTGCTCAATGGCGACACGTTGCACGGCAAGATCGCCGCCGGCAAGGTCGTCACCAACGCCCTCGCGGCCAAGGCGACCGAGCAGCAAGTGATCGAGGATATCTACATCCGCTGCCTCTGCCGACGGCCCACGGAGCAGGAGGTGATCAACCTCCAGCAGTTGGTCAAGGAGCGAGGCGCCGGCGCCGAAGGCCAGGGCCTGGAGGACGTCTTCTGGGCCGTGCTGAATTCGCGCGAGTTCCTCTTTAACCACTAACTAACCGACCCTCGCCGTGAGTCGGACGAGAGTCGGACAACACGGCTGCAAACCGCCTGCGATTCGTTCCATCCAATCATCGCTTCAGCGGAATACTTGGGAGAGGCTTCCACCATGTTATCGACCCGCATCCGTCGCTTGCTTACTGTCGCATCCCCGCTCGCTTTGGCGATGGGACTCGGCGCCGCCGCAATCGCGCAGGAAAAGGTCACGTTCGTCGACCACGTGCAGCCGTTGTTCCGCCAAAAGTGCGCGGCCTGCCACAACCCGGACAAGAAGAGCGGTGGGTTGGACCTGACCAACTACACCAACATGATGCTCGGCGGCTCGTCCGGCGACGTGATCGCTCCGGGAGATGCGGAGACCAGCTATCTGTACTTGCTGGTGACGCATCAGGACTCGCCGAAGATGCCGCCGGAGTCGGAGAAGTTGCCCGAGGCGCAACTGAATGTCATCCGCGATTGGATCAATGGCGGCGCGCTGGAGACGAAGAACAGCAAGGCGGTGATGTCCGACAAGCCGAAGCTGGACCTCGCCTTGGGCGACACGCCTAGCGGTCGTCCGGAAAAGCCTGCGGTTCCGCTAAGAATGGCCTTGGACCCGGTCTTCTATACCAGCCGCACGACTGCCGTGACCTCGATGGCCACCAGTCCTTGGGCACCCGTGGCCGCGGTCGGCAGCCAGAAGCAGGTGGTTCTCTATGACACTCGCAATGGGGCCTTCCTGGGCGCTTTGCCGTTCCCTGAAGGTGTTCCCCAAGTGCTCAAGTTCAGCCGCAACGGTTCGTTGCTGCTGGCGGGAGGCGGGCATGACGGCTTGAGCGGCAAGGTCGTTGTCTGGAATGTCGAGACCGGCGAGCGAGTGATTGAAGTGGGCGACGAATTGGACACCGTCCTGGCCGCCGACATTAGCGCTGACCAAAGCCGAATCGCCTTGGGCGGTCCGCAACGGGTGGTCCGCATCTACTCGACCGCCACGGGCGAGCTGCTCCATGAACTTCGCAAGCACACCGATTGGATCTATAGCCTCGAGTTCAGCCCCGACGGGGTGCTGCTCGCTTCCGGTGACCGCACTGGCGGAGCGTTCGTCTGGGAAGCGTTCACCGGCCGCGAGTATCTGGTGCTCAAAGGCCATACGGCGGGCGTCACTGGCATCTCGTGGCGGAGCGACTCAAACATCGTTGCCTCCGGCAGCGAGGACACGACGATCCGGCTTTGGGAATTGGAGAACGGCGGCGAAGTGAAGCGTTGGACCGCGCATGGCGGGGGCGTCTCGCACATCGAGTTCGCTCGTGACGGCCGGATCCTCTCCGCGGGCCGAGACAAAACGGCCAAACTGTGGGATCAAACCGGCAAACAACTGCAGCAGTTCGAAGCCTTCTCGGACATCGCTCTGCGCGTGACCTTCTGCGACGAGTCCAACCGCGCGATCGCCGGCGACTGGACGGGCGAAGTGCGAATTTGGAAGGCCGATGACGGCACCCGAGTGGGCACGTTGAGCATGAACCCGGCGCCAGTCGCCCAACGCATCGCCGCGGCTCAGACTGCGGTCAAGGCCGCGACTGACAAGCATACGCCACTCGCGGCCGCCGTCGCGGCTGCGGACGCCGCGGCGAAGCAGGCAACCGCCGCTCATACGGCCGCTGCTCAGACGCTCGCCACGACAGATGCTGCCATGAAGACCGCGGTTCAAACGGCGGACACGATCGCAAAGGAGCACGCCAATCTGGCCGGCGAGCACCAAGCGATGGCCAGTGCGATGGACAAGCTGTCCAAAGCGACGCCGATGCTGGCTCAGTCGGCTGCGACGGCCAAGGCTGCCGCTGCCGCGGCTCCCGACGACAAGGAACTGGAGCAACTTGCCCAACAGCTCGACGCTTTGAATGCCAAACGCGGTGCTGAGTTGGCGGAGCTGAAGAAGCAGGTCGAAGCGAAGGTGGCTGCGGTGATAGCGGCCAAAGCCAAGCTCGATGCGGCTGAAGCTGCCAAGGCGCAGGCCGCCGCCGCTCTCAAGGCCGCTCAAGAGAATCTGCCCAAGACCGAGGCAGCGATGAAGCAGGCAGCCGAGAAGCTGGCCGCCGCTCAAGCTGCAGCGACCCCCGTGGCGGCCGAATTGGCTGGCGCCCAACAAGCTCTGGCCCAATGGCAGGAGGAAGCTCAGTTCGCCAATCAGTTGAGCGAGATGCAGGGCAAGCTG
Organism: Planctomycetales bacterium; assembly: GCA_020426845.1. Taxonomy (GTDB): domain Bacteria; phylum Planctomycetota; class Planctomycetia; order Pirellulales; family Pirellulaceae; genus JAGQPF01. Next base: position 42,444 of record JAGQPF010000166.1, on the reverse strand, counting down.
AAAGCCTCCCAAGAGCAGTACACGGCAGCGCTGGAGACGGTCGACTCGCGAACGGCCGTGGTCAACGACATGGCCAACGCCGCCACGGCCACCAAGCAGCAGGCCGACGCGGCCCAAGCCACCATGACCAAGTTGGCCGAACAGATGAAGCAGATGGAGGCCAAGCTGAAGGCGGCACAAGACGCCGTCGTTGCGAACAAGGCCAAGCTGGATACGATGGCCGCAACGGCAACGGCTCTTACCAAAGCAGTTGCTCCGTTGGAGCAAGCGGCAGCCAAGACCAACGAGGCTTCGACCATGGTCGCCGACGACAAGTTGAAGGAAGCGGCTGCGACGCTGAAAACCTTGCTTGATCAGAAGAAGGCCGAGCTGGATTCCGCCAACAAAGACGTCGCTGCAATGCAGGCGGCGGAAAAGACGCTGGCGACAGCAGTCGCGGCCGAGACGCAAGCGGTCAGCACGACCAAGGCGTCCATGGACGCGGCGGCCAAAGACCTGGAGGTGAAGGCGGCGGCTTACAATGCTGCCAATGCCAAAGTCGTCGAGGCCCAAAAGTCGTTGGCCGAAGTGTCGGATGCCGCAGCCAAAATGCAAGCCGAGACAGAGCAGCTCAAGCAGCAGATCCTTGCTTTCCGTAGCAAGCCACGCCCCACGGAAAACGCTCAGGCTGCCAAGTAAGCGGAGCTGAGACTCTTCCGGGAATCAAGGCCCCGTCAATGTTGAAACGACGGGGCGGACGCCGGCTCAAAAGTCTCGCTCCGAAATCAACTTGGCGGTCCGGTGGCAGGCGTCACGAACGTGTGGCGCCTGTGGCTTTTCTTGCCGCGTCTGCGCGATGTTGGTCACGCTTTTCGGTCTCGATGATGCCCTTGGCGTAATTGTCTTCGCCGTCTTCTTGTTTCCAGACGAGCTCGATGATCTCGTCGCGACACTCGAAGAAGGCGTCGATGATATTGGCGTCCCATTGCGAGCCGGCGCCGTCACGCAGGATCGCCTCAACCTTATCCAGAGGCATGCCGCGACGATAAGGCCGGTCGCTGGTCATCGCGTCAAACGAATCCGCGACAGCGGCAATTCTCGCTGCCAACTCAATCTCTTCGCCGGGGATGGCGTGCGGATAACCTCGTCCATCCCACCGTTCATGGTGGTGCAGCACGATTGGCAACACATCTCGTAGCGGCTTGAGGTCGGCAAGGATGTTGTACCCAAGCCCCGGGTGCAACTTGACTTGATCGTACTCCTCGTCGGTCAGCTTGCCTTCCTTGCGAAGCACGTTGTCGTCGACACCGATCTTGCCGATGTCATGCAACAACCCGCCAATATAGATGCTGCGGAGGGCCTCCTCCTCCATGCCCACTTGCCTTGCGAGCACGACGGAGATTTTCGCAACACGCTCGCTATGTCCACGAGTGTAGGGGTCCTTGGCATCAATGGCCGAGGCCAATGCGCGGACAACGTCCGCGACGAGATTCGCCTGCTCTTCGTAGTGCTCACGATTGGCGAAGTGAATGCCGAGGATCGTCGACACACTCCGCATCAAACTGGCTTCAATGCTGCTGAACGATTGCTCGTCATTGTGATTCAACGCCACGAGCCAGCCGAGGCAACGTTCGCGTTCCTTCAACGGCACGGCGAGGTATTGGCGGACACAGGGGAAGCTGACGGCGCCGACTTTGCCTGAGCCGCGAGCATAGTCCGCGTTGGCGTCAAGCTGCGAGACGAACTCTCGGCGCTCATTCTGATCCAAAACGCAGGCGCCAACGGCTAGTTGAATTGGTCGCTGGTGATCGTTGGCGATGTCGGTCGGATCGACGTCGGTCTGCGGTTGGTAGTGGAGAAAGATCGACTCGGTCGGAAGGCAGTCGATCAACCATTCCAAGGCCAACTCCGAGAGCTCCCGCTGGCTGTTGGTGAGCTGCAGTCGGCGTGTGAGGCCGTGCAGCAAGCTGATTTCTTCATAGGTTGAGGCCAAGTTTTTGGACACCTCGGCCACTTCCGACTCAGCCTTTTGACGTGCCTGCTCCGAGAGCTCGCGAGCGCACGCCAACGCGGCGGCTCGCTGCAAGGACGCGAGTGTCCAGCCGTTCTCCTGATCCAATTTCGACGAGCGAAAGGTGCCGGTCAGGAGAATGCGGTCCGTACGGGACGTCCCCAACTGCATTCCCACCGTCAGCAACAGGCGGCCATCCCGGGCGAGCATGGTGCGCGGAGTCGCCGACCACGGGAGGGATTGGATCACGTCCGCCAGAGCGAGGTGATCGGGCAGCTGCAAATCGGTGGGCTCCCAATACCCCCTGCCAACCCCCTCCGTGTACGTCCAAGTCGAGAGCGGCTCTCCTAAGCTCGATGCCATTCGCGCAGCGGTTGCGAGCTCAATCGTCGCAGTCGACATCGTTTGCTCCGTCGTGTTGGGCAAGGCAATTAGTTCGGAATCAGCGGGTCTTTTTCAACCGGCTACCAGAAAGGCTAGCTTGCGGCTTGCACTCTTCCGGCGCCTGCCCACCCGTCTCAACCGCATTTCTGACCAGTAGCTGTCACAGTTCGGCGATGCGGAACAGACGTCACAATCGGCACAGGCTCTGTTGTGGAGTCGATTTGCCGGAACCAGAAAATCGACGCTGACCGCTGCGATGCTAACGTCGCTCGGAAAGTGCGGGGCATTCACGGCGACGTGAGTTCGCGACAGCGGGCAGAAGGCCGATATAGATGACGCTTGCGGAGGCGACGAGGCAAGTTGGATCGGCAAAGCGGCAGGGCCTCAAGGATCGAGGCGGATGCGGCGGCATGGAAGGGAAAACGCAAGATGAGAACAACGCCCAACCGCGGCGCCCGAGTATTGATGCTCGAGTGTCTCGAAACTCGTCGGCCACTGGCTGCGGACCTTCAGTTCACCGATGTCGCCCCGGCGGAACCGTCCATCCAATTGGCGCCGCCCTTGACGCCCGCGAGTTCGGATCCGGTCGTTCGCTCGTCCAACGCCCCGGGACTCGCATGGTCGGCCAACAGCGGAAGGCAAAACTCGCTCTGGCTTGCTCCCGCCTTGATCACCGAGCTGCCTCCGTATGTGCCCGCCGGCGCCATGCCGACAACACACGCCGAGCTCGAGCTGATGCCCGTTGCGCCTCGCTCACCCTTGGTCTTGCCCCCTGCGCCGCGAATGCTCGAGTTGGCGACCGCCACGCAGTGGATTGAAGGCGACTTCGATGGCGACGGCGTTCGTGAGCTGGGGCAGTTCGCCAATGGCAAGTGGTGGATCGACGTCGATCACAACGGCCTGATGGACGCCTCGGATGTGTGGGCCGACTTCGGCCAAGTCGGAGACAAGCCGGTCATCGCAGACTTCAACGGCGATGGCATGGACGAGCCCGCTGTTGCCACGGCTCATGGCATGCCTCGTATCGGCCGCCTCGACTTCTCCGAAGGGAATCCCCGGATCGTCGCGGATACGACTCCAACGCCCCACGAGTTGGCCGCCGAGCCGCCTGCTCCTGCCTATCGAGCGGACTCCGGGGAGTTCGTCTGGCACAGCGCGTCGGCGCCTCAAGTGGCGAACCGCTCGGATGAATGGTCGCGTTAACGGAACATCGAAAACGGTGGACCAGGGCACGAAAAAGCATTGGGCGGCATGGTGATGCCTGTCCTGCGAGGAGAAACCTCTCGAACTCTGGGCCCGGGGTACAGACATGTGAACCTCGGTGGCCCGGGCGGCTTCTGTACGATACGTTAGGACGAAGGGAGAATACCTTCTCCCCGTTGTCCGTACAGGCCCATTCTCGGTCGCCTCCTCACACTCTGCTCGTTTCGAAATGTCGCAATACGACTCGCCCCACCCGGAGGATGCCCGTAATTTCGCGGTCACTGTGGTGCGTCAGTTGCGGGATGCAGGTTACCAAGCGGTTTGGGCGGGCGGCTGTGTGCGCGATCAGTTGTTGGGAATCACTCCGAAAGACTACGACGTTGCAACGAATGCGGAGCCCGCCGAAGTGCGCGGCGTATTCGGACGTCGCAGGACGCTCGAGATGGGCGCCGCCTTTGGCGTCGTTACCATCGTCGGCACTCCGCGCAGCGGCCATATCGAAGTCGCCACCTTTCGACGCGACGCCGAGTATTCGGATGGACGGCGCCCGGATTCGGTCATCTACAGTTCGGCTGAAGAGGACGCTGCCAGGCGAGACTTTACCATCAATGGACTGTTCTTCGATCCGCTCGAGGAACGTGTCATCGATTATGTGGACGGACAAGCCGACTTGGCGCGAGAACTGATCCGAGCCATTGGCGAGCCGGAAGACCGCATCGCCGAGGACAAACTGCGAATGCTGAGAGCGGTGCGCATCGCGGCGAAGCTGCGATTCGACATCGACCCGCACACGCTGCAAGCGATCCGGGAACGTTCGGGCGAGATACATATTGTCAGCCCCGAGCGAATTGGCGCCGAGATGCGCCGCATCTTGGCGGCGCCGAACCCCGCGTTGGGAGTGCAGTGGCTCGTCAAGACTCGTTTGTTGGACGAGGTGGCTCCCGAACTACACGGTACTCCAGCCATCCCCGAACACCTACTCGATTTGGAGCGTGCACTTTCGCAACTTGGCGACGCGAATGAAGGCTTCTGCCTTTGCCTCGGCGTCTCGTTGCTGCTGGCCGGTGCATCGCAACAGCAATTGGACGACCTCACGGCACGTTGGCGGCTTTCCAATCACGAAGTGAAGGAGCTGCGTCGATTGATGCGAGACGTCCCCCGCTTGATGCGCGCCGACCAACTGAACTGGCCGGAGCTACAGCGGATTTTGGCGGAAGACTGTGGTCCTCCCGCTCCCGAACCAACCCACTCTGTCGCGGGCCCGGCACTTCGAGCTGCCCGCGTCATCGTGGCCGTCAGGGGCGGCGATCGCGGCGTCGTCACTGCTGAACAGGCGATTCGGTCGCCTCGCGAGCAATGGGATCCGCCACGGCTGGTGAGCGGAGACGATCTTCGCGACCTCGGCATGCGGCCGGGCCCTCGCTTTCGCGATATCCTGGAACAGCTTCGCGACGAACAATTGCTGGGTAACGCAACCACTCGCGAAGCGTTGTTGGCGATCGCCAAGGAGCTGGCCGCCGATCACTAGCCTTAGCAGTCTGTTGAGAAACACCCCACTGGCAATCGAACCACGTTCTCTTGCAACAGCGTTGAGAGCCGATTGACAGATCGGGTGTTTTCAACGGCCTCCTTAGGAGGCCAACTTTCGCACCGACCAAGCAACACGCCACAAGGAGCAACAGCATGGCAATGGACAAAAAGAGCAAGAAGCGTCTGGAAGTCATCCGCAAGAAGTTGGAAAAACTGCAGCTGCAGTTGAATGGCGCCAAGCAACAGAATGATGAGCCTGGAGAGGTCGAGCGACTCGAACAGGAGATCGAAGTATTGAAGGCCGAGGTGGCGTCACTCAAAGGATGAGTGTGGAGGGAGCTACGGGGCTCGCCTGCTCTGACTCACGACGCGTAGACGAAGCCCCTGGCCGTGGGCCACCACGGAGCCCTCCCGCGCCACATAACGCGACAAGGGCAGTTCCTGAGGCAGTTCCGCCCCGTAATCCAAATCGAGGATGCCGACACGCGAGTAGTCGCCGAGCGCATTGACGATATGTTGCTGCTGCACATCGGACAGCAATAGCGGCCAGAACGTTGGATTGATCGAGGTTGGCGGCGCCAATTGGCTCCAGAAGTAGAGATGATTCAGCCCGTGTTGCGCGAAGACAAAGGTGTCGCAATGGGTGCGCAGTTGCTCCACGAGCCAACGTTTGTGTTGCACACGGGTGGAGTCGAGCCGAAGCAATGTCGCTCCGGGCAGGCCGAGCGGCGTCGCCTGGTGTCGCCCTTGGGCAAACACGCTTGCTCGTGCAAATAGCACGAGGCAGGTCACGACAACGCCAGTTTGAATCGCCAGCCGCAGCGAGGCACGCGTCGCGCGTAGCATGGGCGTTTTCGCCCGTGCAGATTCACGCAACCCGATTGCGCCGGCCGAGGCACTCGTCCCAGGGCCTAGTCGGTGCGCGCCCATGCTACGGATCGTACCGGAAGAACCGGCCTGAGCCCTCGCTGGTTCCGCAAGTTGATCCCAAAGATTCGCGAGCCCGATCCACGCCGCTAGCAGCAGAGGAAACGTCCCCACATCCAACTGCGTTCCGGGGGTTGGATAACCCGCCATGGGGAAGAGCGTGGCTGTAACCGCCAAGAGTGCCCGCGCGTCGAGCCCACGGCATTCGCCATCCGATTCTGCATCCGACTCAGCGTCCGATTTGCTGTCAGAAAAGTAGCGAGAAAACAGCGGCAGCCAGACGAGCGGACCGAGCATGGCGACCCACGTCAGCAACATCCCCCGCTCGCGCAACCCATGCTGTAGCGGCTGAAAAGTAGCTTGAATCGCGCCCAGGGTCGCCAGCCCCACTGCTAGGACAGCCACTCCGCCAGCCAGCCACGGCAGGCGTGTTCGCAGTTTCCGTGCGCCTGCCCCGGTCGCTCGGGCAATGTGCAGTGCGGCGGCGATTCCAGCGATCGCCACAGCGGCCGTCCAAATGGGCAGCGGGGCCGGATGGAAGAATGCGAGCGTGAATGCGCGATGCTGACCGATGAGTCCGTAATACATGCCGGCCAGGCTTGTTCCTGTCGCCAATCCCCAGCCAATCGCGACTCCCGCCGTCGCGACCAGAGAGCCAACGAACAGGATGACGCTCCAGAACTCCACCCAGGGAAACAAGTCGCGTGACGCATTCGTGTCACGACGCGTTCGCTGCACGCCGCAGAGCGCTATGGCGGTTGCGGCTATCCCGCACGAGCTCCACAGTGGCAGCCGCCAGGCGCCGGGCGCGGCGAGACTCGGCTTGGTCAGCAACCAGGGCGCCAAGCAGCAGATGGCGGCAATGGCCCCTGCCAATCGGCCTCCGAGTTTGCCGGTCCAAGCGGCACAAAAACGCCATCCAAGCACCGACCCTGCGGCGAGTCCGCCCAGCGCACCGACGTTGATTTTTGTGGTCGCCAGCACCCCCACGAGCATGCCCATTCCGCTCGCGATAACGAACGACAGCCGTTTGGAGTGCGCGTCCTGTCGGCGGCGATCCGGCAGGTAGGTCGCCAACAAGAGCAGCCCGGCGGTTGCCAGCCCGCAGATTTCCTGGGGGTGCCCGGGCTCGAGACAGAGCTTGTCCAAGTGGAAGAAGGCGCCGACCATGACCGCCAAGGCGACCCAGTCATTGCCAGTCAGTCGGTGGACGCTCCAGGAACAGAGCACGGCAGTGGCCAGCCACTGGGCCAGCGTCTTGATGCGGACGACGTCATGACTGACTTCGATCCCGAAGACACGGTGCAGTATTCCGTGGAGACCAAAATACGCGGGGCCGTATTGAGTGTACGTCTTGTCGTAGAGCTCGTCGCCCGCGAGAAAGCGGACCAGCGACATCATGACGTAGCCCTCGTCGTCGTATTCGGCGAAGGTGCTGAAGATCAACTGGAATCCGGTCCACGCCATCACGACCAGCGCGATGCACCAGAGCGTCATGCTTCTCCGGCCCGTCGACTTGCCAATCGACTTGCCAAGTGACTTCTCGGCGCAGCTCATCTCTCGGTCGCTCCCGACGACTTGATGAACACGGGCACGAGCACATCCTCGTCGGAGACCGGCCACACGGCAGCCGGCACTGCGGCAGCCGGCACGGCGGAAGCCGGCGGCGTCAGCGAGCCGTCAACCAGGCGCCTCAGTTCCGCCAGTTCATCGGCAAGCGCAACTGCCAGTTCCGTGTCACACTGTTCGCTGCCGTTCTGGCTCCAGCCACGCGTCTCGGCCACAACGAACGTGGGTCGTTGGCGTACTTGGTCGTAGATTCGGGCGACATACTCGCCCAACACGCCGATGCCCAACGCGTTGAGTGCGCCGAAAAACGACGCCGAGATGGTGATGGACGACCAGCCGGGGACGGCCAGATCCGTAAAGAACTTGTGATAGAGGCAATAAAGAGAGGTGCCGGCGCAGACGAGCAGAGATGCCGCGGCAATCAGGTAAAAGAGCGATAGCGGGACGGCAGAAAAGCCAAACACCGCCGTTTTGGCGAGCCGAAACAGCTGCCATGTGCTGACTCGCGGCTGATCGTCGTGGCGAGCCAACCTTTCGACCTCGATGCCGACTTGCCGGAAGCCCACCCAATTTCGCAGCCCGGGCAAGTACCGGTCCGATTCGGGCATGCGATTGATCTCATCCACCACGCGGCGATCCATCAGGCTGAAATTGCCCGCGTCGGTGGGCAGCGGCTTCGCGGCGAGACAATTCAGAATGCGATAGAACGAATGAAACAGAGCTCTCTTGACGGCCCCTTCCTTTCGCTTGGTGCGAACCGCATACACCACCTCGGCGCCCTCTTGCCACGCCTGGATGAATCTCAGCAAGGCCTTGGGGTCGTCCTGCAGGTCAGCGTCCATCAAGATGACCGCGTCACCCGTGGCGTGAAGCAGTCCTGCGGCGACCGCGGGTTGGTGGCCAAAATTTCTTGAAAGATGCACAACTCGCACGAACGCGTTGTTCCCCGCCAGCTCATTCAGGATCTGCGGGCTGTCGTCCGACGATCCGTCGTTGACAAAGATGATCTCAAAATCGAACGCGGCATCCTCGAGCGCGGCTGAGATCATCCCCACAAGCTGACGCAGCACGGGCGCCTCGTTGAAAACGGGCATCACGACAGAAACGAGCTGCCCCGTGCGTTTCGTCCCCACGACGTCAATGTCGGTGTTCATCTTGTCAGCACCCCCACCAACGACAGCCCACACGGCAGTGGCAGCCGCTCCAGCCATTTTCGCTCGCAGCGAGCCGCGGTTTTGAGCAACCAGTTGACCGGCGACGAGACTCTGGGAAACTCAGCGGCCTGTTCGCGGCCTCGCAGCCGGTTCAGCGTTCGCAGCGCAATCGCGGGCGGCAACGTGAAGGAGTTCCAGCGGTTGAGCCAGCGCACGCCTAGTCCAGCGTCGGCGGCCTGCTCGACAATCATCCGTCGCGTATACCGACGATAGTGCCCCAGCCGTTTGTCCCAACTGCTGAACAGCCACGGATAGGCGGGAACGGTAAACACAATTCCGCCACCGGGCTCGAGGCACGCGGCAGCATGTTTCAACACCTGCACCGGATCGGCCAGATGCTCAAGCACATCCAGCATCACGCATACAGTGACGGACGATGGGGCGAGCGGCCATGGTGTGCCGAGATCGTGCACTCGCACACCCTCCAACCCGCGCTGGCGGCCATAGCTCACTGCTCGCTCGGAGATGTCGAATCCCTGCACGTTGTAGCCGAGCGCTCGGAACTCCAATAGATTGCGACACGAGCCGATGCCTCCCTCCACCAGTCTCCCTGGCGCGGGGAAGTGCCGAGTGACAAGACGAGTGACCAACTCACGCTTCGCGACGTGCCACCAATAGGTGTCCTCTAGGTCAATCAGTTCCTGCAGGTGTGCGGGGTCCATCGTGTTTCAGCCCGTGTTCGAGTTTTATCATCACGGTAGCGTACCTCGTGCATTGCGATGCGGGGCCTGGAACAATGAACCGGATGGGGATTCATTGCCGAACGGGCAGCTTGAGCGGGTTGCACGGATCACGCCGAGCTCGTCGGCGACGGCGCCTCCCGCCAAAACCTCGCAAGACGGTATTACCGTGCGGCTGCTTCGAGTAAATTCAAATCACGGAGCAGATAAGGACATAGCGAAGCACGCAAAGTTCTGCCGGATTGTTTTCTGGCGGCCTGCCAACAGCCCAAAAGGGAGGATGATGAGCGACCACCCTATCGAGACGGACGTAAAATCCGTCAAGCGTCTCATGGACGAAGGCGCTGAGTTCACGTTAATCGATTGCAGGGAGACGCACGAGCATCAGACCGCACGCATTGACGGCTCGGTGTTGATTCCCATGAGCGAATTCGTCTCCCGGCTGGGAGAAATCGAAACGCTGCGCGAGAGCCACGTCGTCGTGCACTGTCACCATGGTGGCCGCAGCATGCAAGTCACTCAATACCTTCGACAGCAAGGGTTTACTCAGGTCCAAAACATGGCGGGCGGGATCGACGCTTGGTCCTTGGAAGTCGACCCCGCCGTGCCTCGTTATTGATTGGTCGCTTCACTTTGTTCGGACAACTCGCCACGCTCTGGACGATTCGGCTGTCGCTGGCCTGCTACGCCTGCGTCTTGATTGCCTTGTTGACCGAGCCGACCGAGCCAACCGATGGGGTCGACGACGAGAGCGAGGAGGCGCCCGGGCCGAATCGACTTGGACCATTCACGCTGCCACAATGGTGGGCCATCAGTTGCGGCCTGTTCCTGATTCATGTGGGGTTGGCGTTCCATTACTATCACCATTGGAGCCACGCACGCGCGTTTGAACACACGGCCGCCGAGACACAACGGCTCCTGGGAGTGCGTTTCGGGTACGGCGTCTATGTCAATCACCTGTTTGCCATCGTTTGGACGATGGATGGTGCGCTGTGGCTGCTAGCTCCGCAGCTCCATGCACGACGCTCGCGGTGGCTGCACCGAATCGTGCACGGCTTCCTGTTCTTTATCGCCTTCAATGGCGCGGTCATATTCGAGGACGGGCCGGTGCGTTGGTTCGGAATCTTCGTCACGCTGCTTATAGCGGGACTCTGGTTACGGCGCCAACTGCTTGTCAGCACTCGAGTCAACTCTTCGCCAACCATGGATGCGTCGTGAATGTAGCGTATCTGACCGCCGGGGCGGGCGGCATGTTTTGCGGCAGCTGCATGCGCGACAACACGCTCGTGTCGGCGCTGACGAGCCTTGGCCTGGACGCGGTGCTTGTGCCCACCTACACGCCGATTCGCACCGACGGCGACGATGTCAGCATTGATCAAGTGTTCTTTGGCGGCATCAATGTCTACCTGCAGCAAAAGCTGCCGTTCTTGCGTTGGCTGCCAACTTGGTTTGACCAATTTCTCAACCGGCCGGGGCTCATTCGCTGGGCCACCAAGGGCGGCATGCAGACCAGCCCGCAACAGCTCGGCGCCTTGGCCGTTTCCATGCTGCAAGGCATGGAGGGCAGGCAACGCAAGGAAGTCCGACGGCTCTGTGATTGGTTGCGGCGGGAGTTTGATCCCGACGTCGTGATGCTCAGCAATCTGCTGATCGGCGGCTGTGTGCCCGAGTTGAAACGCAGGCTCGACTGTCGGGTCTATGTGACACTGCAAGGCGACGACATTTTTCTGAATGACTTGATCGAGCCCTACAAGGCCCGGGCGCTCGCCCAATTGCGCAAACTGGTCCGCCACGTCGACGGTTTTCTCGTCAACAGCCGGTACTATGCCAACTATATGGGTGAGCTGCTGGAGATTCCCGCCGACAAACTTCACGTGACGCCATTGGGCATCGACTTGCGCGACGCTCCGGCGCCCACTTGGACCCAAGCAGGCACGAATGCCGACGCCGTCGCCCGGGCGGCGGCGCCAACGATCGGCTTCCTCGCGCGGCTTGCGCCGGAAAAAGGGCTGCACCGGTTGGTGGATGCGTTTATTCATCTGCGGGAACGCCACTGTCCCGCAGCGAGATTGAAGATCGCCGGCTGGCTAGGCCCACAACATCGAAGCTACGCCGAAGAGCAACTGGCACGGCTTGACGAGGCCGGTCTCGGCGACGCGTATGAGTGTGTCGGCGAAGTCGATCGACAGGCCAAGCAGGAGTTCCTGCGAAGCATTGACGTGCTGACCGTGCCCACGGTCTATCACGAGCCCAAGGGCCTTTACGTGCTAGAGGCACTCGCCTCCGGAGTGCCGGTGGTGCAACCGAGCCACGGGGCATTTCCCGAGCTGCTCGCGTCGACAGGCGGCGGGCTGCTGGTGCCTCCGGATGATCCGGCGGCGCTTGCCAGTAGCTTGGCGAGCCTGCTGAACGACCCCGACCAACGTCATGCCCTTGCCGTTGCCGGCTATGAAAGCGTGGTGCAACGACACTCGGCGGAGGCGATGGCAGAGGCGACTTGGCGGATCATCTCAGCGCAGCGCTGAACCAACGCCCAACATTGGGGCGTCCAACATCAGAGCGCCTGGCTCTTGCCCAGCGCACTCCGCTGCGCAGCTCGGCCGATTTCGTCCGTGATCGATTCCCATTGTCGAGTCGCCTCCATCACCGCGGCGCGAATTGCCTCATCGCTTGGGGCGCCGTCCTTTCCGGTGAGCGACTCCAGGGCCTGACGCAGTGCGCCCAAGTAACGCTGCCGCCCCGGAATTCGGATGGTGACCAGGTTATCTTGAGGGTCCATCTCCGCAGAGAGAATGTCGGAGAGGTCCCGAAGGCCATCCTCGCCGAGCGTCTCGCCGGTCCAGCGACTCAGCAGCCGTGAGCTGACGCGCGCCGGCATCGTTGCCTGGCTGTTCAGCCCGACTCGCTCGCCCCACTCTTTGCCGGAGAGCCAGACGACTCGTTGCGCTGCCATGTCGCGCCGCTGGGCCTCGCGAGTCACCGACATCAGGCGTCCTTCGCAGCCGATCAGCGGCACTCGCTGTGGCTCGCCGATCGGCGCCCACCCCTCGTCTCCGAACACTTCGCCCGCGCCCGGCAGCGCGGCAAGGCGAACGGGCCATTTAGGATCGGGCAATGTCAGGTCTTTGACACCCCAGCCGTTCGGCCAAGCGATGGCCATCGCGCATCGTCCGGTCAGCAACGCCGCATAGCACTCCGCCGGGCTGGACAGCGAACGGTTCACTTTGTCGCTCGCCATCTCCCGCAGCGCTCGCACAAACGGCTCCCGCCCCAGTCGAGGCTCCATCGTGCGGTACTCCCACCAGATCGAGACATCGTTGTTCTTCTGCGTGTAACAGGCGGCGCGAGCCAGCAGCAATTCCGCGGACCACAATCCGCCGGGCTCGCAGGCCCCGAGCCACTCGTCTTCGGTCGAGGGCGCCAAGTCGCCTAGTGCATTGCGATCGGCGAGTTTCTCGGCCACGGCCGCGTACTGATCCCACGTCTGGGGCGCCTCCAGGCCGAATTGGGCGAACACGTCCGGGCGATACAGCAACAGAAAATTGGGATTGCCCAGAGACGACCCCATCAGCTCGCGATCCCACACCGCCACTCGAAGACGCACCGCCGGGAACAAATCCTGCACGGCCAAGTTCTTGTCACGACGGTAGTGGGGGTCCAGCGGGACGATGAGTTTGCGTTCGACAAGCGTGCCGAGCAGGGGAGCTGGATAGACGACCACGTCGGCGTCGAGCACGCGCCGCGGGCTATCAATCACCGCTTGCGACGACCGGTCCAGCACTTCGATCTTGCCCTCGCCTCGTTCGGCCCAGGTTTGGCGAATGGAGTCGGCCAATGGCGGATCATCCAAAACAAGGATCTGAACCGGGATATCCTGGACGACGACCCGCGGCTTTTCCGGCTGCTTTGCGCCTCCGCAGCCACTCAGCAGGCCAAGCCCTGCCAACAACAGGCCAAAACGCCCCATGAACCGGGGGCCCCCCGGGCAAAAGGAGACGAGAAGATTCGGGCGAGAAGGCTTTGATGTGTTCATTCCGACAATACGGCAAACTGGCGACTTTGGTTCGTTCCGGCAAATGAAGTCAGGCAGCTCCGGGGCGGCAAGATTCAGTGACAAGGGGACACTTTGTTGCCTTTCCCCAGCGTCTCCCTAGAATACCCGAATGCCGGGGAAGCCGGGCTCACGAAGTGCCCCCAATCCCAAATCGTCGGATGGTGCTGTCCTGCCACGACGCTCAACTCGCAACCGATCAGGATCCTGAATGACGATACGGGAATTGGTCGTTTACGACTCGGAAGAGGACTGCCCCTACCTTCCCGGCCAGGCGGCGAAAATGCCGCTCCGACGGCCGTTGGAGACGCTCTCCGGAGACCAATTTGACGAGCGTCTCGCCTGTGGCGATCGCCGCACGGGCTTCTTCCTTTACAACACCCAGTGCGAGGGATGCTGTGCTTGCGAAGCGATCCGGCTCCCCTTGGCGGAATTCGAGATGTCCCGTTCGCAACGTCGAGTCTGGCGAAAGGGACAGCACCTGGAGTTGCGGGTGCAGACTCCGGTTGTCGACGATGAACGAGTGAGGCTGTTCAACCGGCATCGTCGACTTCGTGGACTCGCCCACGAACGCGGCGACATTGGAGCGTTTAGCTACGAGCATTTTCTCGTGGACTCGTGCTGCAACACCCGAGAGCTGTGCTACTACGCGGACAACCGCTTGGTGGCCGTGGCGATCAGCGACCTTGGCGCCGAGGCGATGTCAGCCGTCTACACCTACTTCGACCCGGAGTACACCGCCGTGAGCCTGGGAGTGTACTCCGTGCTCAAGCAGGTCGACCTCTGCCAACAGTTGCAACTCGAGTATCTCTATCTTGGATACTACATCGCCGAATCGCCGCACATGAAGTACAAGTCAGGCTATCTGCCTCACGAGCGACGGATTCGCGGCCAGTGGCAACGATTCGATCGGTCTGCTCGAGGGCTTGGGAAAGAGTTTGACGGTCGCCAATAAAAAAGCGAAGTGCAAAGCATGCTTCGCACTTCGCTCGCTTGGCTGAAACGACAGGCCTGCTTGGAGAGAGCTACCGTGTGCCGCTCGTCTGACGGACGCCCTGGCCGGCTCCGGCGGCAGCGGCCGTGGCGGGCTGGACTGGCTGGACTGGAGTCACACCCTCGGGCTTGCCAGGCTTGACGAGTTGGGCAAGATAGTTGGTGACCTTCGAGGCGTCATTCAGACGGTCGAACTCCTTGGCCATCTCCACGCGAATCTTGCTTTCGTGAATGTCGCGAACGAGCTCCTTCTGCACATCATTCATGGTCACTTCGACCGGCTTGGTTCTGCCAATGCAGCGGAGAATGATGTATTTGTCACCGGATGCGACCACGCTGGACAGCTCGCCGGGCTGCAGGCGGAACGCCTCTTCCTCCAGCTTCTGATGGCCGCCATGACGTCGAATCGGGGGCACCCGGCCGTAGTTGGCGCGCGAGACCGGCTCGATCGAATACTGATAGGCGAGTTCGCCGAACGACTTCTCGCTATTGTCCGCTTTGGCACGTGCCCACACCTGCTGAGCTTGACGACCGTTGGAGAACACAATCGCCTGCACCTCAACCCGTGGACCGTAGTTGGACTCAAAGCCTTTTTGCAGATCCTCTTGCGTGACCTGAACGCGTTGTTGCACCAGCTGTTTGAGAGCGACCGATGGCCAGACAGCGTCGGTAACATAGACTTCTCGAGTCACGCCCTCCGCCTGCGTCACTTCATTCAACCACCCCTCGACATCCGGGGCGCCGTCCTTCAGGAATCCGAACGAGTCGGCGGCGCGGGCCACTTCGGCGTCGATCGCCGCCTGCGAGACTTGGATTTTTCGCCGCGTCAGCTCCTGCGTGAGCATCGAGCGAGTAATCTCCCCCTTGAGCACTTCCAGGCCGTGCCGTTCAAGACACTCAAGCGAGAGCTGCTCGATGGTGATCGGCCGGTCATTGATCAGGGCTGCCACATTCGGATGCTTGCCGCGCAACTCCGGGGAGTTGTAGACGTTGACGACTCTCGCGTCTTTCTGCAGCCGCTGGAAGAGTCCCTGTGCGGAGTCTCGCATTTTCTGGTCGCGAATCGAGTCGCTCAAACGCTTGCGAACGGCTTCCATATTCTGGGCCGGCACGAACGAAGCGTTAAGGATCTTCTCGCACTTGAGAATGATGTGTTGCTCGGCGACCGAGATGATCGGTGAGATCTCGCCGGGACTCAATTTGAAAGCCACGTCCTCGATCTCTTTCGAGCCGACGTGCTTGCGAATGGGCTGAATCAGGCCGCGAGCGCTGGCGCTGTTGGTGTCCTCCGACTCATCCTTCGCGACGTCGCCAAAACTTTCCGGCTTGGCTTTCACGCGGGCCAGCACCTGCTCCGCCTTGGCGCGGTCCTTCACCGAAATCATACGGCAGCTCACCTTCGGTCCGTACTCGGACTCCATGGCTTGCTTGAGCTCCGCCTCGGTGACCTCGATGTCACTGGCCGCCAAGCGGCGCAATGCCAATTGCGGCCAAATGATCTCTCGTTTGTATTTCAGAGGCGTAATGTCGCGCTCGTCTCGCAACAGCTCCAGCCAGCGATCCACGGAAAGTCCGAATCGAGAGGCAACTTCGTTGATCTCGTCGGTGACATCCTGCTCGGTGATGACAACGCCACGTTTCTGACACTCTTGCCAGATGAGGTGCTTGTTCACCAGAGACTCCAGCACGGTCTCGCCGAAACGCACGAGGCATGCTCGGCTCAACTCGGAGCGAGTGATCGGCTGGCCATTAACCAACGCCATGGTTTGGATGGTCTGCAGGCTGGGCATGCCATCCGCCGTGGATGCGGTGGCCGCAGTTTGAACCACTCGGGAGCCTGCCGCTGGCGTGCCGGCCGTTTGGGCAACTTGACCGCGTTGGGTTGTCAGCGGCTGTGATTGGCGAACTGTGGGGGATTGCGGACGACGCACCGGAGCTTGAGCATTGGACGGCGCCGGGCCAAGCAGGCCGCGAATCGCCAAGACGCCGACCGCCATGAAGGCGCCGATCAGCAGCATCGAAATGCGTTTCTTCCAGTGCCGGTTGGGTTGGGCTTCCTTGCCACTCATAGCTTAAACTCCGTTCTGTTTCCGTCGGGACGCGCTGCTCACGGCGCCACTGTCACATTTGCGGCCGCTCCGCGGGCCATGTCCGTCGGGCCGAGCATCCGGCGCGGTCCGACAGCCACCAGGGCGTGGGAGTATAGAGAGATCGCCAAATTCCCGTCAAGATTAACTGGCAAGTTGCCGACAAACGGTCCAAATTGACCGGTGGACCGGTCCACGTTGAATTGACCTTGGCTGGGCCGCTGACCCAAGCCCGTGGCTTGCCTCGACTTCGCGAGTTTTCCAACTCCAAAACGCAGGCCTGACGGCCCACTAGAGCGAGGCTGAGCTGGGATGATGCGTTGGGTTGCCGGTCATGAGGTCCGCGGCGAACGGGGACGGCAAGTCCGCGGCGTCCACCAACGTCCGGTTTCTTCCTTCCCGCTTGGCTCGATAGAGCTGGGCATCCGCCCGCGAAATCAGATCGGCGACAATCGACTCGACGCAGCCAACCGACCGGGCGTAGGCGCCGCCGATGCTCGCCGTCACTTTCAACGTCTCCCCCTCGTGCTCGAGCTGTGTGTGCTCGATGGCCTCGCGAATACGCTCCGCAATCATCGCCGCGTTCGAGCGGTTGCATTGTGGCGCAATGATTGCAAACTCCTCGCCTCCGTACCGACACGCCAGGTCGACGCGTCGCACGTTGTTTTCCAGCGTTGAGGCAACTCCGCACAGCACCTTGTCGCCGACGAGGTGTCCGTAGGTGTCGTTGAATGACTTGAAGTGGTCCACATCGACGATCAGCAGCAGCAGGTCGCCGCCGTTGCGGCGGAAACGCTCGACTTCCAAGTCAAGCCGATCGTCGAAGGACGATCGATTGTGAATCCCCGTCAGTGCGTCCGTGGTCGCACGGCGGAACATCTGCTCGGACTCGGTGACCGCGGCAATGCTCAGCATGGCCAGCTGATTCCGCACCTCATTCTCGATGTCGACGAACGACTTGACTTCGTGGCTGGAGATATCCAGCACTTCGCATTGTGTCTTCCACTCACGGATGCAGGCGTCGAACGTCACCTCCCAAGCCTCGTGATCCAAGCCTAGGCAGCGTCCCACTTGATCGACGGTGCGATCCAACAAGCTCATGTCCAACGTGTCCGTTGGCCTCACCATCGCCTCGGCAGCCAGATGGGCGATGGACAAGCAGCGAGGCAGCATCCGCTCCGTGGCAGGATTCTGGCCATCGCGGATCAGCAGAGATTCTCTGACGTCGTCGATAAACGGACCGGGGAAGTGCCACTCCTTCAGCAGCGCCAGTCCCAGCTCATCGGCGGTCACGCCAAGTTGCTCGCGTTCCAACTCGGTGCGGTCGATGCGGTTTTTCGACTCTTGAAGCAGCGCGTCGTATTCCGTGGGCAGAGCGGCGGCGAGCAGCAGGCCGCCCATATTGCTGACCAAACCCTCGACGAACGCTTCCTCGGACTCGTGCGGGGCAACCAACTGCGCTGCGCGTCGGCAGATGACGGCGCGAGCAATCGATTCCTGCCAGAATTGCTCGCAATTGAAGGCAGGGCACTTCTTCCCCTGCTTGGAGTCGACGAAGCAATAGGACAGCGCCAGCACAGCAACACGACGCATGCCGAGCAATGCCACTCCGCGCGACAAGCTGGCGACCGCGGAGGAGCCCACCAAGGGGCTGTTGGCATACGTCAATATTCTCGAGGTCAGAACCGGATCGCACCCCAGCGTGTTCGCAACATCTGCAGCAGACGTATTGGGGTTGCGCAGCAACTCCAACAACTGCAGAGCTACCCCGGGAGGCGTCGGGAGCTCTCGTCTCGACCTGAGCCGTTCGATGATCTCTTTGGGGGTATGCATTATGTCCGCCGTCAAGGTGCATTTTTGTTGACACCCAAACGTAGAACGCATTCCAACAGGCGGAACAACGCCAGCGGAGAAAATCATGCGTAATTCGCGCCAGGGCGTAATTTGCCCATGCAGCAGGGCGCGTAACTACGCTCCTACCAACGGAACTCGCCGCCCAGTCGCAGGCCTTGCAGCCAGAAGTCTGTCTCGCGGAACGGGAATGCCGGCAGCGCTGGTCCGCCGGCTGCCAAGTCCGGCGGCGGGATCAGGTTCGGGTTGACTCGCAGGTCAATCTGGTCGCCGGGCCGCACAACATCGTTCCAGAAAATCATGGTGTAGCCGGCCGAAACCAGGAACCGTGGTGTGACATGGCACTTCAACGTGGCCCCATACTCCGAGACGACCGCAAACTCGTCTCGCGAGTAATCGCCAATATTGGACGTCTGTGCCAGCAGGCCGCCAACCTCCGTGGTGGAGGGCTGGCCATCGGGCGTGATCACGGTGAAGCCACGAATGCGAACCCGCTCGTGGTTGTTGCCCAGAGCGACCTTGGCCAGCAGGTTCAGCTCCCAGCGATTGCGGTTCATGGTCCATTGAAGCCCCAATTCGCCGCCATGAAAGTCGTTGTCCGTGTCAAAGATGTCGTTCACGTTGAACGTGCCCGCAGCCTGTGGGTCCAATGACACCAGGTCTTCATTGATGCTGAGATTCTCGTCCAGACCGATGTAGCGGTATCCTGCCAGCAGGTTGAAGCGAGTTCGCGCGGCGCCGCATGACAAATGACCGCAGCCCACGTCGCCACAGTGCACGTTGTCAGTCAGCTTGTACAACAACCGCACGCCGCCACCTTGAATATCACTCTTTGACCTCACCGTCACGGTGCCGCCAAGTTCGCCGGGAAACGAAACGATCTCGGCATCCTCTTGGTTCGTCACGGCATTGAAGAACGGCCGCATGATGATCGGATCGCCAAAGCCCGAGGCCTGAAAACGCTCGTTGATCTCCGGCAAGAAGAAGTACTCGAATTCAATGCCGGCCTGATGACAACAGTCGAGCCACTTGCCGGCGGTGAAACGGGCGCCGTTGCGCAAGTCCTCGAGAATGCCGCCGCCGCCGTAGAGAATGGTCGTGCTGGGCAGACCTAGCACGCCAGCGTCGCCCACTAAGGTTCCGTTGGGACTCCCCGTCACCAAGGGCGGCACGTTCATGCCATCCGCCCAGTACATCAAGTACTCGGCGCGCAGCCAAAGCAAATCACAGCCAAATCCACCGCAGCGCACACAATCGAGTCCGCAACGTTCGTCATGGCCGCTCGGCTCGTATTCGTAGGCGAACTCTTCGCCTTCGACAATCGCCGCATCAATCGGCTCGGTGTTCTGAGCGACTCGTGGATTTCCGCGGGACGGGACCTTGACGGAACGCTCCCGAGGGTCCTGAGCAGCGAGGTGGCTGTGAATGAAAACACAAACCATCAATACGAGGGCTGACTTTCGCACGGGAATACCTATCTCTGATTTGCAATGCGACTGCAGTTCTCCGACGGCAGCTCCGGCCGTCTTCCCACCACAAGCGTCAAGGTTCGGTGGAGGGCTTCTAGTAAACCTGCTTCCGATTCGTCAAGACCAGTTTCTGAAAAGACACATGAAAGGTAACCCGACGCGTGAGCGAGGGATCGAATCGCCAACCCCACATCCTCATGAAGGTAACCCGAAGCGTGAGCGAGGGATCGAATCGCCACCCCCACATCCTCATGAAGGTAACCCGAAGCGTGAGCGAGGGATCGAATCGCCAAACCGTTCGCCTTAGCGACAGGCGCCCATTACAGCTTCCACAGCAGCAGCACGACGTAGTTCGTGTCGACGGCCTTGAAGCCGGGGGCCGGAGTGCTGTCGACGTTGTTGACGACGCCCACCTTCAGGCTGAGGTTGGTCTCCTCATCCAACACGATCTGCCACGACAGGTCCGAGACCATGCGGTAGTCGCCCAAGTCGCTCCAGGATGGAAAGTAGTCGAACTTGGAGACAATCTTCTGGCGGCTGCTTAGCTTCTGCTCCGAATTTGCGCCCAGCACGGCCTCCGGCACCCATTTGTTGTCGATGCCGCCGAACTCGCGAGACGCACCGGCGCCGAACCTGACCTTGAGCTTCGACACATCGTCGTCCAGCAACTTGTAGCCAAGACCCGAGTTGAGCACCAACCGCAAGTCCCATTTTTGGAACTCGTTGTACTGCAACTGCGAGCGGCCGAACGCCGTCCAGTTGTTGTTGGACTTCCATTCGGCGCCCACGTTGAGAATCGCGTAGTTCTGAGTCTGCACCGAGTTTTGCGAGGTATTGAAGTACTTCAAATCGGAGGACAGGTCCCACCGTTTTGTCTCGCGTTTCAGATCGTAGCCAGCCGTGATGCTGAACGTGTCCGTGTTGCCACTGGCGCCGTTGATGCCCACTTCGATGCTGCCGTCCCAAATCTCCGGATCCAGGTAGTAGGCTGGCTGATACCACGAGTAGTCGGGCGTCGGGTCGGCCTCGACCTTAATGGGCGTTGCATCAACCTGAAGCACCTCGTCGAGCGCCGGCAGCGGCTCCAGAGCAGACGACTCGAGCTGTCCGTAGCAAGGCGAAGCGACTGCCAACAGCACACAAATCAGAGCAGCACGGCGAAGTCGATGCGCAGGGGGTGGGGACATGGGGTTCTCGGCAGGCCGTTAGCTGCGGCCTGCTCCAAAGTAGAAGCTGAAGTTTTGAATGTCGTCGGTGTTCTCGTGCGACACGGGGAAGGCCAAGTCCAACGCCAGCGGCGCGGGGCCAAGCGCCGGAATCGCAATCCGCAGGCCAAAGCCAGGCGCCACACGGAAAGCGTCGCTCTTGATGGACACCGTCTCCTCGACGGTGCCGTAGTCCACAAACAGCACACCTTTCACTGCGTCGCTCGCGGTCAGCGGGAAGAGATACTCCGCCGAGCCCAGGAAGCGGAATCGGCCGCCCACCTGCACGCCCGAGTCGACCGGCGATGCGCCGCGGTAGTCGAAGCCGCGCATCGTCGAGAAACCACCGGCAAAGTAGTTTTCGAAGATCGGCGTCTCCTCGCCCGAAATGCCCAGCCGGAAGCTGTAGGCGAGCGTATGGCGGCCGCTGCCGTCCGGTCGTTCGTGCATCAGAAAATACTTGCGCAGCTCGGCCTCGAATCGAGGATAGCTGAAAGTGCCGAAAACCTGCTCATAGGCCAACTCGATGTAATGCCCTTCCGTCGGGAAGAACGGCATGTCGCGAGTGTCGTGAGCGAGCGTGAACCGCCCGCTGAACAGGCTGTTGTCGCCAAGCACATCGACCAGCTGCGGAATCAGCAGCGACGGATCGTGAATGTTCACATTCTCCATTCGCAGGGCCGCACTGGCCGACAGATCGGGAGTCAGCCGGTAGCCAAGCGCCACGCGTCCGCCAAGCCGTTGCTCGTCCCAGTCATCGTAGCGGCGATCAAAGAAGTAGCCGCTCAAGTTCAGGCTGACGTTGGTGTCATACAGATATGGCTCGCTCAGCGAGATCATATACCGTTGCACCTGGCTGCCGGGCACCGCTTCAATTCGCAGCGCCTGTCCGCCGCCGCGCCAGGCGCGTCCGCTCCAAAGGTCGTCCCAACTCGTGGGTGGACGCCAGATGTCGAAGTTGCGCTCGTCAATCGAGATCTGCCCCGTCACGCCAAAGTCCGAGTTCACACCGGCGCCGAACATGAAGCGACCGGTTCGAGTCTCCGCGACGTTGACGTTCAGCGGCACCGACGGGGCGTTGCTCAACAGGCCGGCCGGGTCCGTCATACCGGGCAGGATCCCGGCAGAGGGCGGTGGTGGCAAAAATGGATTGCTCGGGCCGGGAGCGGTGAATTGCACGGGCTGCACCGTGCCATCGCCGCTCACGCCGGGAACAGGGTAGCCGGAGGGAGACTGACCTCGATAAATCGTCATGTCCCCCGGTCGGTAAACTCCAATCTCCGCCCCCGATGCCGGTGGCGCCGTCGAGGACAGGGAGGAGGATGGCAGCACCATGTCACCAAACGGATCCAATCGCGGATGCGTCGTTGCCGGTGCGCCACTGATAGCAGGAACACGGGGCGCGATTGTCGCTGCCGGCGCCGGCAAAGAATCGGAGGGATGCGTCGTGGCCACCGCCGTTGTCATGCGGTCGTGGTCGACGACGGCCAAGCTCGGAGGCGCTGCTGGCACCGTGGACAGCTGCGTGGGGCCCGCCAGCTGGCGGCAACCGCCGGACGCCAGCCAGGCCAAGCCGGCCATCGCCATCCATGCCAAGCGGCTGGCGCCTTGCCCATGCAGTGCGAAGCGACGCTGCCGTCCGCGTTTTTCGGTGCTGAAGTCGGTTTTCGGTCTCATCCCAATCTCGCTCGCCAATTCGTCCGTCTGCCGTGGCAATTTTCGGGCGCCTATTGAGGCGACTGCCCGCGAACCGCGGACGCGCCGGACGCGATATTGGCGGCTCCACTTCCGTAGTTCGGGGTGCCCAGGGTGATGCTCGGCGGCTCGCCCATGGCGGGATTCGTCTCGAACAACTGGGAGGCGCCCAGCCGGCGCTCTCCCGCTCGGATTTTGCGAATGTCAATGATCTCGCCAGGCCGAATTCCCAGTCGATTCATCACCACCATGCGCCTGGTGTGAGGGTTGTCGCCCTCGATGTTCACGTTGATCTCGCCGATGCGAAACTGCTGGCCTTCCTCCACGTTGTAGACCAAGTCCAGCGCTCCCGGCTCCTCAAGGAAGCGGGGCTCGGCCTGCACATCGACGTAGGCATAGCCGTTGGCGCCATACAAGTCGCGGAGTTGATTGAGGTCCTTGTTCATCTTGGCCAAGAAGAACGGCTCGCCCTCTTTGAGCTCCATCTGCTGCACCACCTCCCGCGGATCAAATCGAGTCACGCCGTTGACGCGGATGTCGCGGACCTTATACCGAGGGCCCTCGTCAATCACGAAGGTCAGCTTGAGCCACTGCCCCGAACTGGTGTAGTTCAACTCCCGGCCAATGCGGGCCTGGAAATATCCGAGTGCCTTGTAGTAGCGGGAGAGCTTTTCCACGTCCTGGTCAATCTTGTCCTTGTCGACCTTGCCGCGAAAGAAGTACCACGCCACACCTGGCTTCGTCTGAATCTGTGTTTTCAGGCGGGCGTCCGAAACGATCGTGTTGCCGACGAAGTCGACGCTGAGCACGCGCTCGATGTCGCCTTCGCTCATCGCCAACACAACGCCCTTGTCGTCCGGCTTGGCGCCTTCGAGAATCTCGACCAACGCTTGTGGATAACCTCGCCGGTGGTAGAGCGACTCGAGCCTGCGTCGAGCGTCCTCCACCGCGTAGAGATTCATCGGGTCACCCGGCTTGATGCCGACTTCCTTGCGGAGCGTCTTGTCGGAAAGTTTGTGATTGCCGACAAACCGCACGTATCGCATCGTCGGCCGCTCGGCGACCTGAAAGGTGACCACCACGCCGGTGGGCAGACGCTCGGTCAGAATCTTGACGTCCCGGAAAATGCCGCGACTGGCGAGTCGCCTGACGTCGGCCTCGACAGTGTCCGGGTCGAACACGCGATCAGGCCGGGTCTTCAGCATGCTTAGCACTTGGTTCGTGCTCGTCGACTCGTTGCCGACAACGCGCACTTCCGCGACCAACTCGCCATCGGTTGGCGAGAAGCTCGGGCCGCCCTCCTGCCAAACTCGCTCCCGAAATGACGGTCCTTGAGGCAGGGGAGGAGGGGAGGCGCCGC
This sequence comes from Planctomycetales bacterium, assembly GCA_020426845.1. Lineage (GTDB taxonomy): Bacteria > Planctomycetota > Planctomycetia > Pirellulales > Pirellulaceae > JAGQPF01. Next base: position 18,236 of record JAGQPF010000166.1, on the reverse strand, counting down.
CTCCGCCCATGCCGGGGCCGCCCATCTGTGCCAGCACTGCGTCACCTCCTAGGGTGATCACCAACGCCAGGGCGCAGAGCAAGTGTTCGATTGAAGTGTGACGCATCGGCAATAACTCCATTTACTGCATGAGCCAGGCCCACTTCCTTGCGGGCTGTCACAATTTGGCCGGGTAGAGATAGCGGAACCCCCGCAGGGGGACAAGTGCTGTTTCCCCAATTGCCCACGGGCCTTCCCTATACACGGCCAACGCGCGGCCATCACGCCGCCTCAATTCTTGTCGAAAGCCTGTTGAAAAGCACTTTTCAACAACGTGCTCAATTACGAACACCTCGCCGAAAAGTTCGAAAATGTCGCAGCGGCTTGTTGAAAAAGACCTAGTTCTCGAACCGAGCCGCCTGAGGGAGGACGAAGAACCGCGTCATCAACCGCGACGCGCCGGACGGAAACTCGGGCGCCTCGCCCGTAAGTTGCTCCGCCGCCCAACCCAGGCTCATCCCCAGATAGGAATCGCGAGTGGGCGGGAACCAGCGATGAATGTCCTTCAGTTGATCCTTGCACAGCATGCGACCGATTGACACGGCAGACATGGCGCGAACCGGATCCGCCTCGGCGTTCATGTTGTTCGCGTCGTTCAACCGCCCTGCGAACTGTTCCCCAAGGTCCTTGGGCGCCTTGCCCTCGTAGAGCTTGCCGAGCCCCCAGATTCCGCACATTCGCAAGGGAAAGTAGAACGGGGCTGACTTCGGCACCATTGACCTTAAGAATGTCTCCGACGGCTCGTAACGCGTGCGACCAAACGCCTGCATGAGCAACAGCAGTTCGGTGTCAATCGGAGCCTCGAGGGGCGATTTGACCCTTAGCGACGCGAGATCCTCCGCATGTTTGAGCGCTGGCGTCAAATCCTCTGCGGGCAACAGACGCCCCAGCAAATAGCAGACAGCCTGGCGAGACTGCGCGTGGGACGCATTCAACATCTCGAGGGCAACCGGGCAGGCGTCGAGCAATTCCAACTCGACTGACACGCGGGCGCCTTGGGCATGCCCTTGCCAGGCGTCGCCACGTAGCGCCGCTAATGCCTCGGCTTGCACCGCTTCTCGCATCCCTTCCCTGCCGAGCCGCACCAACTCGGCGCCTGCCGCCTCGCGAACCAGCGGGTGCAGGTCGGACAGGTAGGGGCCCAAGAGAGCCGGCGCCGCGTCTCCTGCGTGCTGTCCCGTGGTCCGCACGACCTCCAAACGAGATTTGTAGGACGGGTGCGAAACCATCGGCTTTGCCAACTCCACCAGATCGAGCGGCCATTGCTTCGCCAAGCGTGCGCAAGCCACCGAGGAGACTCCTAAGTTCTTGTGCTGCGTCAATTCGATTAGCAGCGGCTTTGCCTCCTCGAGCTCGGTTTCCGCCAGCAGTCGAGCGGCCAACATCGCGCCAACGTCTCCCTCGGCGGTGAACAGCGTTTTGGCTTGCTCGAGATTGCCTCCCTCGCTGCACCGAGCGATCGCTTCGGCGGCGGCAGTGCGCAAGGTGAGCGGCTCGCGGCGATTTCCCACGAGCGTCCGCAGATTGTCGACAGCGGCCACCAAACGCAGCTCGCCGCACCCGTCGATCGCCTGCCGGCGACGACGGACAGAGAGATCTCGGTCGACAATATCCCGTTGCCAGCGATCCTTTGTTGGGATGTGGCGCCAGCGGACAAGCGCCGAATTGACCGCGTCGGCCACACTGAGATCCGTCGCGGCCGCTTCGGCCAACACGTCGGCGCTCTGCTCGTCGTTCAACTCGGCCAACGCTCGCGCAAGATTGGCCCGGAGCGTGCTGCGAGTGGCGCCGGCAAAGGCGGCGCGCAGCTCCGGCAACAAAATGGACAGGTCGGCCTCCGAGTTCCTTCTCGCTTGCACCAGATCTGCGGCGATGACTTGCAGCAGCTCGTGATCTTCCGTATTGCGTAGCGCATCGCGCCACGTGCTCACTACCTCGGGGGCAAGTTGCGGATCGGACATCTCCGTGGGCAGTGCCGGGTCTTCAAGCATGAGCACCGGCCACTCTTCTGCCCGGGCGGCAGACCATCCAGACACCAACATGACAACGAGGCAAAGGCCGGATCGGGTCAGGCTCGCTATCTCCGCATGCCGCCGCGGACGAGCTGATTGAGCCCATCGGGAAGCGGGGCGACGACATCGCAATTCACGACGGTTGGCCACGGGCATTGAGTTCATCATTGCGGTATCCATTGAGTGCCCGATCGACTTTAAAAATAGTAGGAGTCGGGCGCTATCCGGCAGACTACTCGGGAAGCGAGAGTCGCCACGATTGAAAAACCAAGGCGATCAGGCAGACGCCCGAGATGGCGCCTGTCCAATACCAGCTGTAGGGCAAGAGATCGTAGGTCGCAAAGTCGGCCGTGCCGATCACCGAGAGCGCGGCCGCAGCGGGGTTCAGCAGCAAAGCCGACCGCACGACGTCATAGCCGAACGGCGCGTCCCGGCCGAGCCAGATCAACAGTGTGCCTCCAAAGAAGGCCAGCAATACGGCGTAGGCGCAAGCCGTCGCTGGCGCCGACCGCCGAAACAAGCTGCCAACAACGGCGCCGACCAGCAGGCAGAACAAGGCCACCAGGGCCAAGCTGGCGACGACTCGCACAACCTCGGGACCTTTCTCCGGCGCCACGGCCAAGATGAAGACATAACCCGGCAGCGTCGCCATCAGAATCAGCAGCAAGGTCAATACGACGCTCATCAGCTTGCCGCTGACGATCCGCACCGCCGACATGGGAGTCATCTGCAGCAGCGGCCAGCCCCCGCTCTCGCGTTCGGCGCTGATCAGGCCCGCCGTCAAGCTCGGTGTCAGCAACACCATCAATGTCACCTGCAACGCGACGAGAATCGTGCCCACCGGCCCGAGGCCTCGATCCACCGACGTGCGCATCGCGCCATTGGTGACGGCGATCGACACAATGGCACAGAAGAACACCAGCCGCAGCATCCACGACGAACGTCCAAAGCGGCGCGTCCGCATCTCTTTGACCAACAGCGGGTTCACGAACCGATTGACATTCCTCGAACGACGCTGGGGATCGATCAGCATAAACACGCCTCGAACCATTCGTTCCGAGCGTTTGCGATCATCGGTCATCACGCCCGCGGCGCGCGAGCGGTCCAGCATGTTGGGATGCAGCAGCCACAGCCCCAGGCCGATCCAGACCAAGCTCGATACCGTCGCCATTCGCAAGTGTGGAACGATCAAGTCGGAGAACGACGTGAGCTCCGCGAAGTCCGGTGTGGGGATGCTCATCCCGAACAAAGTCAAAGTCACGGGGACGGGCGACAGATGGTACAGGTGGCCGCTCAGCCACGCCGTTGTTCCCTCGGTGCCACGGGTGAAGTAGTAAGGCGCCAGCGATCCGAAGGCGAGCAGCAATACCAAGCCATAGGACGTCCGCAGCGCGCTGTCCGTCGAATTCGACCAAGCGCTCACGGCCAACGAGACCGCCGTGTAGTGAATGGCCATCAGCGCCAAGATCAAATACAAAGGCAGCACATTGTGGAGAAACGAGACGCCACCCATCGCATAGCTGGCTGCCGCTGTCGGCAATGTCGTCAGCATCACCAGCAGCAAGAACAACAAACTGCCGAAGAACTTGCCACCGTAAATGCCCGCGGGCGTCAGGGGCGAGTTGAACAACAGCGCCAGCGTGCCGCGTTTCCGCTCCGACACAATCGATGTCGAGGGAAACGCTGGAGCCATCAATAGCATGCCGGACGTCAGTCCAAAGCCAATCAATTGGTAGATCTGCCGAGACCGATTGCCTTCGATGTCGGCGAGACCGCTTTCGGGCCAACGCAGCGCTACCAGCCCGGTCATGGCGACGACGAGCAGACAGAGCAGCACCAAGGCGCGCGGAGTGCGGAGAATTCCGAACAGCTCGCGCCACAAAATCGGGTTTCGAGCAATCGCAAGCATCAGGCAGTCTCCCGAGCAGCTGACTGCTTCACGCCCGGATCGCTCGCCTTGGCCAGCTCGGCTTTCGGCTCTTCAGCCTCGCGAGTCACGGAGAGGAACGCGTCCTCGAGGTCCGCCTGCACTTCGCGGAACTGCACCACCCGCACTCCGCCCGCGATCAAATCCCCCACGATGTCGGCCAGGAAATCGTCCTGGTTCTCGGTCGTGAAGCGGACCATGCCCTCTGCCTCGGAGAGCGACAGCTCGTCGCTCTCTGACAAGCGAGGCCGAATTCGCTGCTCCGCAAGTTGCAGCTGGTCGTGCGACTCGACCTGCACTTCGATCGTCCGCCGCTGACGCAGCGTGCTCATGATGTCCGCGAGGTTTCCGAAGGCCCGCATCTTGCCATGCGTGATGATCGCCACCTTGTCGCAAATCCGCGACAACTCGGGAAGGATGTGACTGGTGACGATCAAGGTTTTGCCGAGTCGCCCCAACTCCAGCAGCAACTCGCGGAGGTCGATTCGGGCCTGTGGGTCGAGCCCGTTTGCCGGCTCGTCGAAAATCAGCACCTGCGGGTCATGCAACAGCGTGCGGGCAATGCCGACCTTCTTCTGCATGCCGTGGCTAAGACTTTCGACAAAGCGGTCACGCATGTAGCCGGCGCCCGTCAGCTCCAGGACGTCGGCAATCCGTTGTTTGCGCTTGGCGCCGTGGATCCCGAAGGCCGAGGCAAAAAAGTCGAGATACTCGAGCACACGCATGTTGTCGTACGAGCCAAACTTGTCCGGCATGTAGCCGACCATTTTGCGAACGTCGCGGGCCGACCGTTCACAATCGACGCCGTTGATTGACGCCGAGCCGGAGGTCGGTCGCGCCAAGCCGACGAGGATCTTGATGGTCGTCGTCTTGCCGGCGCCGTTGGGACCGATGAAGCCGAGGATCTCGCCGCGGGCGACGTCCATGGTCAGCGAGTCGAGGGCTACGAAGTTGCCGTAGTGTTTCGTCAGCTCGCGAGTGAGAATCACCGGCTGCTTGTCCGAAGTTGGCGCTGAGCTGCCGTTGGCGTTTGATGGCGTTGTTTGCGATGTCACTTCGCTACTCCTTCCACATGCAGCAGCGCGTAGTCCAGCGACCATCGCGCGTTTTCGGTCCTGCCCTCGGAGGCAAACACCTCTACATCGAGCTGAATGCCGTCCTCGTCCACCTGCAGCGACTTCTGATTATCGATGCGAACGCGGTGCACGCCGACCGGGTTCTCCAGCCGCTGCAACGGCTCCAGATCTCCTCGCGCGTGAACCTCGACGGCCCGGCCAGGCACATTGAGTTTCCAAACGAGCTCCGCGCCGGTGACCTTGAAGGGCAAGACAATCGACGGAAGCATGAATTTCAGACTGAAACGGGAAGGGCCGTTGAACGAGCCGACCCACCGTTGTTGGCTCACGCTAAACAACGACGATCGAGTCTGGATTCTCAGCAACGAGCCGGGAATCGAGACCTTGTCGCCCGGCGCCAACGGGGCAAATCGTAGTGGCAAGGTCGTCAACGCTTCGCCACGCTGACGCTCGGTGCTGGGCCAGACAACGGACTCGGGCCATAGTTGGTTCCAGAAGACGAGTTCCGGACCACCTGCCGGCCGTTGCGACTTGGGCCCCCAAAGAGACGACAACAACTGCTGATGTCGTCGGCCTTCGTCCCCCATCAGACTGGAGGGCACGTGCTGTCCCAGCCCCAGCGTCTGCTCGCGGCCCGCGACAAAGTGGTGCTCGTCCTTCCACTCGACGGCGATGGAAGGCATCCCCAGAGCGCCGATCACCGCGTCCTTGACTTCACTGGCGCCAAGTCCGACGAGCTTCCCTTCCACGCCGCGCTCGGTGAGTCTAGCTTCGACGCGAAGCGGAGTGCTCGCCTCATCGTGCACCTCATAGAGTCGTGCGCCGGTTGGCTGATTCACACCGATCCAACTCCACTGCCCCGCGCCGGTCGACCGAATTCGAGGCGGCGGCTCACTTCCCTTTAGTGAGGCAGACACGCCCCCAATCGGTTCGTTGATCGGCGTGGGAGAGTAGAGCAACGAATAGCTTTTCAAATCGACGGCGCCCGATCCCGAGGTGGCTTGCGCCAGTTGGAATGTGGCCAGGGTGGCCGGAGCGGCGCCTCGCAGTGTCTGGCCGACGAGCACCAACACCAACGCCGCGATGCCTGACACCGCAGGCACCAGCCATAGCATGCGTTCCAGACGGCCTTGGCGATGGAACAGCACGCCCATGACGACCATGCTGAGCGTCATCAAGCCCAACACGCCGACCACGAGCCAACGCGCCGGCACGCGCTGCCCGACCTGTTGGTAGAGCGTCTCCTTGATCATTTCGGACGAGAGCGGCTCAACGGGGTTTGCTCCACCGAAAATGGCGTCCGAAAGCCAGGCGCGCGAGCGAGGCGTCCAGGCGTCAACCGCCACCATGCTGATGCCGACCACGCCGTCGCCGATTTGCAAGCGACATGCGGCAGGGTAGCCGTTCGCCTCGCAGACAACATCGCCGGGCGGATCGGCCACCACGCAAATCGCGGGTGGATTGGGGTGGTCGGCCACCGGCGTGGTCTCGGGTGTCGGAAAGTCGCGATGAAAGGACAACTGCGGCAGCGTCTCACGCGACACCACCGTCAGCGCCGCTTCGTCGCCGACAATCGCCTCAATCGTCTGCTCGGAGACCCGGTCGGCAAGAATCCACAATCGTCCGCCGCCGCGCACCCAGCGTCGAATCGACTCCAGCGCGCCGGAGTCCTCGATGTCATCGCCAATCACCAGTGAACTGAGCGAATCCAGCCAGTCCGGATTCGAGGGCCGAATGCCATTGGCGGTCGGCAGCGAGGGATCCATGCCGCCATCGACTCGCACGCGCTGCACGCCCTCAAACACCTCCTTCGTGCCTGGCTTCGTCTCGTCAAGAATCAGCAAACAGGGAAAACGGCTGCGCGATTTGCTCAACAATGTCGTCTCGTACAGCGTGTCGCTGGAGCGTATGCGTTGCACGATCTCCTCACCCTGATCATTGATCCGGATGTAGCGTGAACGCAGCTCCCAGGCGACACCGCCGTTGGAGGTGTCCGGGGCCTGCACGGGCAACCAGCACGTGCGGCGGGATTGTCCCGGCACCCAGACCTGGCGAGAGAACTCTCGACGGGGAGCTTCTGCGAACGCGACAACGATCTCCATCGTCGCGGGCTCGGGCTCGTCGTTCTCCACATGGATTGCGACCACGCCCCATCGCCCCGGAGGCAGATTCGAGGGCGCGTCAATCGACAGCGATGCGCGAATGGTGTTCGCCGGCGCGGGTGCCTCGGGCCGTTGCGCAGCGACGGCGCCACAGAGGACCAGCGGCGCCAGCCAAACGAACCAAGGCGGGCAGCGGCGCATAGCTTTTGCTCGCCAGCCGATGGGAATCGGGATCATGACAACTTCCGATCTCCCGGCGCGCAGGTCGGACGACGATGGTGGCCCGCTGCGGCAGGGTGGAATTGGCTCCGACAGATGACAACGCAATGTCATCCGCAGCCGTATTGAATGAGGAAAAGCACGATGGATCAACGAAAAGCAACAATAGCGTAATCTTCGCCAACTCGCGAAGCAACGCGCCAGCCGCGGCGCAGGCCATTCAGGGAAAATCGGCGGCCCTGCGGTCGGCACGACCGCCAGAGTTTCACGGCCACTCGCTGCCGGAAGGCCGTCTCTCCACAGCGGCTAGCGGTTATTCCACCAGATACACATCTCGCTGGTCGCGCTGTTCCAGCAGCCGCTCGATGGACTCGCGTTGCAGGCCGCGTTCGGCATCCAGCAACAGAGCGGCGTCCTGCCGGCGATTCTCGGGCGCCAGCTCGCGCCACTTCTGCTCCCACGCATCGCGCACTTGAGCGCTGACGGTCTTTCGCGACTCCGGCTCGCCAACAAAGTCGTACTTCAATTCTGCCTGGCCCTCGTAGCGTCGTAGTGAACGCTCCGCGATAAAGCGAATCGCCTCGTACGAGTCGTCCAGCAAGGTGGCCAGAAATGCCGGCTGCCAGTCGCTGCCCGAGGCTTCCCGAGCTGGCTCCCAGCCGAAACTCCAGGCAACCAATGCGCGCTTGCCTGCATCCCCTTTCAAGAGCCAGAGCGGCCCCGCGGCCACCTGTTGTTCGTCGTCAGCCCAACTCCCGGGGGCGTGTCCATGCCACTTGTGCAGATGGTCGGCACTCCACTTGAGCGTGCGATCGAGATGGCACAGATTGCAGGCGTTCGGTCGCCGTGAGGCTTCGTCTGCGGCAATGTTCGGGACGCTGATCTGGTGACTGCGAATCGCCTTGAGCAACCCGAAGGACGTATGCGGCATGTGGCAGTTGTAACAACGCGAACCGGACGACTCGGCGAGGTGGTGTGTGTGTTGCTCTCCGTAATCGCCGGCGTCATGGCATTTCAAACAGGCCTGGTCCGTCGACATGCCCACGCCCAATTGGTCGTCGGCCCATTCGCTCAACGGCCGAGGATCGGACGAGTCCGGGTGCAGTTCGTGGCACGACATGCAGGAAAGTTCACCACGTTGATAACACGCCGACTCCACAAGCCCGCTGAATTCCCGGCCCGAGACGCGCACCATGCCGTCCGGCCAAAACGTCAGCTCCATGAACTCGTCCAACTTGTCCGGCGAGATGTACTCGCTGTAATGCCGTCGTGAAACTTCGTCATCGCGCACGAGCAGGTGCGAACGCAGCAAGTCCTCTCCCGGTCGATAGCCGCTGCCCTCGACCTGCGCTGCGCGGAAGTTTCGTGCTGTCGCCATGCTATGGCATTGGCCGCAAACCTGTGACCGCAGCCGGTGCGGCAGTTTGGCCGGGTTGACGATCGGGTCATTAGCCAATGCTGGCGCCGGCGAGCCTCGGCGCTGCGCCGCAGCGCGCTCGCGGTGCAGCGAGACATGCTTGAGCCCGGGCCCGTGACAGGCCTCGCAGGAGATGCCGAACTCGGCGACGTGAGTGTTCCAGTTGCCGTCTTCGGTGGGCAAAGCCCGGGGGAATGTCGTGTGACAACGCACACAGGTTTTGTTCCAGCGGCCTTTCTCGCCGGCATAGGACTCGCCGGGCGGCTTGAGAAACGCCGACGATCGAGGAATCCAGCGTTGCTGGTCGTTCAGGTAAATCAGTGGGAACTGCCCCAGCGTGCGGCCCTCGCCAATGGGATACCAATACACTTGCATATGGTGAGAGCCCGTGGTCATCACCAGCGGCCGCTCGACTCGCCGGGGCTCGGCGTTGGGATCGCCGTCGGGGTCGTCCATGGTGACCCAAAAGACGCCGTCCTCCCGGCGCTCCATATGAAACTCTCGGCCAAAGGCGGTGACGTGAGCGTCGTCGAAGTCGCCGATCACGGCATCGTCCGTGGCCAACTGGGTCATCGAACGATGATACGAAGCGTGCCAGCTGGCGTGATTCCCGGGATGGCACTCCTTGCAGGCTTGGGCAGAAATATACCCGTTGTCTGTCGAGACGGCCGGGCGAATCGCGTCGTATTTCCGCACCCCCGCGGCCACAGGCGCCGTCGGCGGGGTCGGCCGAGAAGAGTTCGGCGACTCTGGCTGCTGCCGAAAGACGGCGACCGCGATGGCAAACACCACGATGCCCACCATCGCCAGCACGATGAGAAGTCGTTGTGCCATGTATCGCCCCGTCGCCGAAAAGAAAAAGGAATGACGTTGCCCCCGTCGTGGTGCGGGCTGCCGGCCTGCAACCTGCCGCGAACTACTTCGCAATACCGAATGCCGGGTCACGTGGTTGGGGACGGCTTTCTCGTCGATTATCCACGGAATTGCTCCGGCTTGGAACCTTGCCGGAGAGGGATTGAGTCACGGCAATGAAGCCGTACCTCTCGATCGTGCCTACCCAATCCGCCGTGCGTGGCACATAATGGGCGGAAGCCCGAACCTCCCTCCCCCCATCCCACTCCTGCTACCAGGAAGACGGGAAAACCGCTTTCCCACTGCGGATTGGGCCTTTCTGATTCGATTCCCAACTACGTTCCCAAACTGCGAGTTGGGAAATGAGATTGGATTTGACCCGTCGCAATCCCCTCCCTACCCTCTGCGCGCGGCGTTCCAACTCCCATTGGGCAAGATTTGCCCACCATTGCCTCCGCAACTCAAGCCGACCCACATGACCTCTTTTCCTGCGACGGTCACGCCGAATTCGCCTGCCGAAGAGCCCGAGGAGCGGACCTCGAGTCCCTACAACGCGACGTTCGCGGCCTGCTACATCGCCAACACGGCGACGATGATCGCCGTGAGCTGCACGTTTCGCTACGACGACTTTGTCCATCTACACGGCGGCACTGCGTTCGACCTCGGCCTGATCGTCGGGCTCGGGACGTTGGGAGCCTTGACGTCGCGAGCGATGCAAGCGTTTGGCTTGGACCGCATCGGGCCCCGCGTGATGTGGCTTTCCTGCTTGGCCGTTTACATCGGCAGCGTGTTGTTTCACACGCAATTGGACAACGTGACGCAGCCGCCGGTGTACATCGCTCGCATGATGATGATGCTGGGTTTGGCCGGCGCCTTCGGGGCATCGCTGACGTTCGTCTCGCAGGCCGGTCCGGTGGGACGAATGGGCGAGCTGCTGGGCATGCTCGGCACGAGCGGCTTTGTCGGGCTCGCCATTGGCCCATCGCTTAGTGATTGGCTGCTCGGCGACTCACCGCAAATGTCGGACATCAATCGGATGTTCTACACGGCCGCAGGTTTGGCCAGCTTGGCTTGGTCGATGGCTTGGTGGGCGACTCGCCATGCTCCACGGCCTGTTGAGCGGCGTTGGCCATCGCTGTCGAGCATCCGCCAATTTCACTCGGGCACGTTGTTGATTGTCGCCGCCGCAATGGGCCTGGGGCTGAGCCTTCCTGGCGTGTTCGTGCGGAGCTTTGTCCGCCAGGCCGGCCTCGGCGGCATCGGCCGGTTCTTCCTGGTCTATGCAACCGTGGCCCTGATTGTGCGCATCGCGACACGATCCGCCAGCGACCGGATCGGCATTCGACCTGTGGTGCTGACAGGCATGTGCTTCCTCTCGGCCAGCATGATGTCATTTCTATTGGTGAGCACGTCCGCGACGCTGGTGATTCCGGCGATGCTGACGGGCGTCGCTCATGCCCTGCTGTTCCCCGCCGTCGTGTCGGGCGGCAATCTCAGCTTCCCGCTACACTACCGGGGCTTGGCCACAACGCTGACATTGGCGATGTTCGACGTCGGCAATCTCATCGGCCAGCCACTGGCGGGGCTGTCGGTGCGGATTGCCGAGCTGTCGGGTCTGCCTCCCCACGGAACGATGTTCGTGGTCGTCGCGACGCTGATTGGCACTGCCGCGGCGATTTACGCCATCCGCCCGCCTCGCGTGCTTTCCTACGCGGAGGCGATGTCGCGGGAGGCTGCGAGCGACGATGGTCAAGCAGCGTCGGCCGTCGTGACCGAAGCTATTGTGACCGATTCGTGTCACAGCGAAGACCCGGTTGCGGCATCCGCGAGTTAGTGTCGTGGTGCCAGGCTGCCAGCCTGTGTTGATCGGATGTTGAGCGCACGTGGCACAGTCTGCCAGCCTGTGTTGATCGGATGTTGAGCGCACGAGGCACAGTCTGCCAGCGCTGCCAGCCTGTGATGATCAAAGGATGAGCGCACGTGGCACAGCCTGCAACCTAGCCACGAGCCGGCCATGCTACAGGCGCCTGCTATTTAGCCAGGACGTCGATCAGCTGCAGCAGCGGCTGTGGAATCGGCCGGTGGCCGTCAAACGTCTCCTCAAACGGGGACAGCAAACGAGCGCCGCAGTCTCGGCCGCACATCACGCCCGTATGGCCCTCCTCCACCGCGGCCACGGCCCAGGCGCCGAGCTGCGTCGCCAGCAGCCGATCTTCCGGCGTGGGCGAGCCGCCGCGTTGCAGGTGGCCCAGCACAACCACTCGAGTCGAATAAGCGCACCCGGCGGCCTTGAGCTGCTCGCTAATCGCGGCCGCGTCACCTCGCTCGTCGCCCTCGGCGACAATCATCATCACGGAGCGTTTCTTGCGGCTCCGCAAGTTGTGCAAAAGTTCAACGATCTCGGGGATATTGGTGTCGGTCTCGGGAATACAGAGCACCTCGGCGGCGCCGGCCAGGGCGGTGTGGACCGCGATGTAGCCACTGTGTCGGCCCATCACCTCGATCAAGAACATTCGCTCGTGGCTCTCCGCCGTGTCGCGAATCTTGTCCAAGGCGTCGACTGCCGTGGAAACGGCCGTGGAGAACCCGATCGTGTAGTCAGTCTGCTTCAGATCGTTGTCGATGGTGCCCGGGCATCCCACGATTCGCCCTTCCCATTGCGAGCCCAGCGCCACGGCTCCACGAAAAGTGCCATCGCCACCAATCGGGATCAGCGCGTCGATGCCATGTGCCCGCAGAATATCCGCCGCCTTGGCGACGCCCTCCGGCGTGCGAAACTCCTCGCTGCGACTGCTGCCCAAAAATGCGCCGCCATGACGGGACCAATCGGAGACGCTCCGCGCGGTCATTGCGGGCGGCGTCGACGGCGCCTGACTTGTGGACACCGGCGCCGAAGCTACTTTGGCGAAGCGATCTTCAAAGAACTCCTGGTCGAGCAGTCCTTGGTAGCCGTTCATGATCCCCACGACCTCGTGGCCTTGCGCAACCCCCGTGCGAACCACCGCGCGAACGCACGCGTTCATCCCCGGCGCATCGCCTCCGCTGCAGAAAACTCCGATCCGCATTGGCTTCCATCCTTCACATGCAGCGTTTAACTTGTGGCAGCGTTGCAGCGTATTTCCCGAGTCCCGCCGCCTCCCGGGCGCAAGGCCGAAAAAACAGGAGCGATGTGATGAGCATTTTGGACCGTTTTCGACTCGACGGCAAGCGGCTGTTGATCACGGGCGCCAGCCGGGGGCTGGGCCGATCGATGGCCTTGGCGATGGCCGATGCGGGCGCGGATGTGGTGCTGGTGTCGCGAGACGCCGAGCGACTCGAGCAGACCGCCAGCGAGATCCGCGCGCTCGGCCGCGACGCGACCGCGATTGCCGCCGACCTCTCCGCCCCCACGACCTGCGAGGAGCTCGCGCGCCGCGCGCTCGACGAGTTCAACCGCATCGACATCCTCGTCAACAATGTCGGCGGCCGCACGGAGAACATTCCGCTGGCCGAACAGACCCTGGAGCAGTGGCGGCGGCTGATGGACCTCAACCTCACCAGCGCCTTTGTGCTGATGCGGGAGATAGGCGGAGCGATGGTTCGACAAGCCCAAGGCGGGCGTATTATCAACATCGCCTCGATCAACAGCTTTGTCGTGGGCCGCAACATCGGCGGCAGGCATTACGAGACCGCCAAGGCGGCCATGATGCAGCTGACGCGAGCGGCGGCGGTCGACTGGGCGCCTCACGGGATCACGGTCAACGCGATCTGTCCGGGCCCGTTCATGACCGACGCCAACCTGCGTTGGAAACGCGAGTATCCCGACATGATCGAGGGCATCTTGAAGCTGATTCCGGTCGGCGCTTACGGCGAGCCCGACGACCTCGGCCCGCTCGCCGTCTACCTCGCCAGCGACGCCTCGCGTTTCATGACCGGCGCCGCGCTCGTCATCGACGGCGGCTACACGCTCAGTTAGGAGGGGTCACTTGGCGCGATAGTTGTGACGGCGCCGGCGCGCTTCACAAGGAAACCCGAAGCGTCAGCGAGGGATCGAATCGGACTTTCACTCTGGCATGGTCATGTTGGCCAGTTGCTTAGGCCAACAAACAACGTCTGAGCAACTCGCGCACCCATGCGGCATTCGACTGGGCCGCCGGAGTTTGTGGGGCGCCCGTCAGTAGTGGACCAAGCCTTCGTTTTGGGTTTGGAGACCTCGCGAAGGCCGCTTGCGGCGGCGCTCCACCCAGGCCGTTCAAAACCAAAGTTCCTCTTGCAGATCGATCCAGATGCCATGCTCCGCCGGGTCGGGAAACACGTACTCGTATCGCCGCGAGTTGTTCCTTTGGTCCTCCTCAAGCCAGCCCTCGACCGTTGAATCGAATGTCGTGAAGTGCATCGTGTACGGATCGCGGCCCCGAACCTCGGTCACCATTTGAATGGTCGCCCGGTCGGGATTGCTCCCTGTCCCTCGGCGGTCGCCCGAGAACACGTAGTGGTCGGCGGTCACCTTGCGGAAAAAATCGGTGCTCACGTTGCGGTCACTGCCATGATGCGGCACCTTGAGGATGTCAACGTGCGTCTTGCCGCTCGGCGCCAGCCCCGCGCGACTCAGCCCGTCCATGACATGGTCGCCACGGGCGTCGCCGGTCAGCAACATCGTCTTGCCTTGCCGCTTCAGGTGCACGACGATGCTGGAGATGTTGGCCAGCGAGTCATCGACAATGCGAGCCAGCACTCGGCGCCGCTCGGCCACCGAGAGATCGCGGAGCCGATTGGCGACGCCATCCCACTTTCGCTGCAGCCCCAGCAAGCGATCGCGGCTCGGGTTGAGCACCCTCATGGTGCAGGCGTGCCCCAGATTTATCCGGTCTCCCTCGGACACGAAGCGGCGGCCCGTTGGCGCAACGAACTCGGCGCCCGCGTTGATCACCAGTCCCAAACGCTCGCCTAAATTGCGCAGCTCCTTTCCCGCGGCCACGCCGGCGGCGATGTCGTGGATGAAATGGTCGAGACTGAGCGACGCGGCAACCGAGTTCGACACGCCGCCCAAGTCCGCCAGCATGCTCAGCTCCGCCGTGCGAATTGAATCATCGAACGAGTTGTGCCAAAGGCCTTCGATGTCCACTACGGGATCGCTGTCTTGCTCCAAGTGCGACAGCAAGTCGTTGATGCCGGTGATGTGGTCGTCGTCGATGTGACTGACCATCGCCAGCCGCGCCGAGATCGGACGCTCTCCTTTAAACGACGCGATCTGCTCGAGCCTCGGCAGCAACGCGTGACCGAACACCCCGGGCGGCCCGCCGTCGACAATTAGCATCCGCGGTGCGTCCTCGGGACCGTAATGCACCAATAGCGCGTCGCCATGGTCCGCCTTCAACGCCTCAAAACTAAACATATCTGCCTCCGGGGTGTTTCGGGGTGCTTGCTAGAAGTCTGTTGAAGGATCCCCAATCGGCAATTGAGACAGCCTGCATGGTGCGGAAAAGGTCAGTCCGATTGCCGGATCGGTGACGTTCAATGGCCGCTTAGATCGACTGGATCGCGCGAAGCACGTCGATGAGACCGCGCCCCTGCCCATCCGCCGACCGCTTCAAGTCGGTCGCGCAGTCACACAGCACCTGCTTGACCCGCTCAGGATCGCCGATCAGCTCAGGGTGCCTCGCCATCAGCAGTGCCGCGGCCCCCGAGACGTGCGGCGCCGACATGCTGGTGCCGCTCGCCACCTCATACGCCCCGCCCCGTGTGGGGCAGAGAATGTTTTCGCCCGGCGCCACGAGATCCGGCTTGGCGCGGCCATCCCCGGTCGGGCCGCGGCTGGAAAAGTAGCTGACGCCATACCGATGAGGATACTTGCCGTGCGTGGCGCCGACGGTGATCACCGAGTCGGCGTTGCCGGGGTCCGTGATGGACAAGTCCCGATATCCGCCGGTGGTCGCGGTGCCCGCCACGTCCGTCCTGTCGAATCCGTAGTTCCCCGCAGCTGCTACAACCACCACGCCGCTCGCCGTCAGCCGGTCGCACTCCTCGCAAATCGGCGTCCGTCCGCACGCGTAGTCCGCCACGGAGTGCGGCAGCGAGAGGCTGAGATTCACGCCGTGCACCACTGGCTTGTCAGCGTTGCGGTTGAGGTGACGAATGAACTGCAGCGCGCTGATGATCTGAAACTCCGTGTCCTCATCGCCCGTCTTGTCTCTCAACACGCGCAGATCGATCAGCCGAATGTCGGGACAGACACCGCCGGGCGCCTCCCCCGGCGCGTCTCCACCACGCCCGCCCAGAATTCCGCCGACGTGCGTGCCGTGCGGGTCGAGCGAGTCGAAATAGGCGTCATCGTCTTTCGCGACCTTCAGTGCCCCGGTGACGAGATCCCAATCCACATCCTCTCCACGCTGAACCGCCTTGGCGAACCGGCGAGCATCATTGGCCGTCAATCCAAAGTCCTCTAGTCGCGTCCGATCCTCTTCGTCAGGCGATGTCGCGAGTTGAAGGATCTCCCCGAGCCTCGTAAAGTCGTATGAACGAGAGACTCGCTCCCGCTCGCCCGAGGCCGGCGCGAATGCAGGATGTCGAAGGTCAATGCCGCTGTCGATCACAGCCCACACTAAACCGCCGCAGTCAATTTCGAAGACAGATCGAGCTGCGTCGCCTTTGATCGTGCGAACCGAATCTTGGAGACAGGGAACCGGATTGCGGTTCAGCGCAACGGCAAACAGCGGCGCCGACTCCGCGCGGCTGCCTTGATCCGCGGCGCCGCGAAGCACCCTCGCAGCGGCCTGAAGCAGCTCAGGCGCCCCTGGCCACTCGGCATGTCCCGCCAACGCGCAGCTGGTCACGCCCAGCATGCGAACCCCCCAAAGCAGTTCCGATGAGAAGCCGGACTGCCCTTCCGACGCGCGCGGCGACTCGAGATCGACCAGCAGCGACCGTGCGCGCCGCGATGAGGGCGACGCGTCCGCGATTGAAAGCAGGCGAGGCAGCTGCGGCTGCACCTTGGACTGCCACCAATCCGACAGCGGCAGGACCCGCGTGACCATCGCCTCAAAGTCGAACCGCCCCGTCACGACCGACTGGTTGTAGACGCACCACGGGAGATGGCCGCAATCCCCAATCGCCTCGTTCACCTCGCAGCAAAGCTGCCCGGCGGAGACACCGCGATAGGGCACCAACAAGACGGACACCTGCTCGCCAGGAGCGGTCAGAAAAGCCCGCCACACCGCTGGCCGTACTGCCGAACGCTGCACAAACGCAAGCCCGCGCTGAATCTCTTCGGCAAGTTGCCGAACCATCGCCTCGCCAGCCATCGCCCCGCCCCCTTTGACCAGAACCTGCCCGCTCGTTGGCCAACATACCGCTCCCGGACTCGGGAAACAACTTTCGCCGCCGAACGACAGAATTAGAACGACAGAATTGAGACAGTCTTGGCTGGACATTCCAGGCAGGACTGCTCAGAACAAGGCAAGGCCGGCAGCTCCCGCCGTTATCAACGCAATCCCTTGAAGCAACCAGGCGAATCGCATCCACAGCGATCGGTAGTTTTTTATGTACCACCGCTTCAACCCCAGAGCGATGCGAGTTTGAGGTTCCGCAATGGGGTTGTCAGCAGTCAGCGCCTGGATCTTCTTCGTCATCTTTCTTGAATACCGCCTCGTACGCCACAGTAGGCAAGCGGTGCAACGAATCGTTGGCTGATAGAAAAGTACGACTTGCACAACGTTGCAAACGCCGGCCATCAACAGGAACCAGAAGAATTTGTCTCGATGGACGGCAAAGCATTCTGTGAGCGGCATTCGACCATCCTTGCGACATCCGCGGCGCTGCGTGCTGCGGGAGTAAGGCAAAGTTGACGGCAGGCATTTGACACCACTTTCTTCGCCGTGAAAAGTTCCGCAGTTCGGGAATGCGCCCCGTGCGAACCAAAATTGTCTCACGAGCGTTTGCAAGCTCTTGATTAAACGGTCGGACATTGTTCGTGTCCGCTTCATAGGTTTTGGGCTCACGGAATATCACGTCCGAGTGTCAAAGTGCGGCCCACTCCGACAGAACGGCGTGCCCGTCTCACCCCGTCTCACTTCGTCTCACTCAGTCATTCAACCAGATATTTCGGTCATTGTTTAGCGGCCGGGAGCGGAATGGGAGCGATTGAGCAGAGGAGGCGGGTCAGGTAGTGGAATCCCTCTCTTCCTCTCTGAGCGCAGGTGCGAAGAACGGATGTGACCGAATCTTGCGCGGAAGCGCCGTTCCACGTGCGGTTTCCGCCCCAGACCTTTCGATTGACGACGCCTGGGCGCATCGCTTGTTCAGCCTGCCAATTCGTGGCTTCGAGGCCGGGCTCTATCAAGAACCAGAACCACTGCCAGATGTGCCGTTGGAGGTGCTTGGCAAGTGTTCGATTGGGCTTGTAAGTGAATTTGCCGGAAACAATCTCTTCGAGATACGTGGTCAGAGCGAGTCCATACGCGACGGCAGTGTCCGTATCGATCATGCCGTTTTGATGCGCGTCACGGATGGCAAAGGCAGCACGACACACGCAGAATGATACTGTTCATTCGGATTGTGCCAGATCCCAGGAGGGGATTATCCTGGAAATTCAGGGGTTATTGAGGCTGGCCGATT
>JAGQPF010000165.1 GCA_020426845.1 Planctomycetales bacterium | reverse complement strand
ATGTTCTTGAGTGTTGAATCCGCTTTGTCGGAAGGAGAGCGGCGGAGCCTTACGCTCGGTGTTCCGTTTCCACTTGGTGTGGTTCGAGACGCCGACTCACTTGGTCTCGTAGATCATCAGAATCGCCGACTTCCCTTTCAGTCGAGGCCGTTGCTTCGTTGGCCTGACGGCAGTTGCAAGTGGGTGCTGTTGGACTGGTTGGGAGACGCCTCAGGCGTGCAAGTGACGGTTGAGGATGAGGCTAGGGTCCGCGAATTGCTTCCCGACGGCATGGAGGTTAGCGCGAAATGCGACGGTGAATGTCTCGAGGTGACAACGCCGTATCGGGAATTTCGGTGGCGACAGGGCGGTGGCGTCGAGGCATTTGAATTTGTCGTGCACACGGAGCAGGGTGAAGCACTTACGCCGGTGATTGAAGAGATTGAGCTGATTGATGAAGGACCGCTGAGAGTGCGAATACGGCTACACGGCGGTTTCGACCAGCCTGGCTTCGCGTTCCTTAGGTGGTCCGCCGACGGGCAGTTCTACGCGTGCCAGGATTTGCAACAGTGGAACGTCGCACTGCACAACTCACGTGCCGCAGCCCATCCTGGTGGAATCTGGGAACTCGGCGACGCCGGCTCCGTGTTACTTCGAGATGTTGCCATTGCGGTGCGGCCACCCAAAGCAGTTTCGTCGATATCTTGTTCCACGTTAGTGGAAGCGGGCTGCCGGCAAGGGCAACGGCTGGCGCTGCGGCAACACTCCAGTGGTGGCGAGCATTGGAACTCGAGTAATCATGTCGACGCATCCGGGGCGATTCCGTTCTCCGAACCCGGCTATCGTCTCCTCGTCGATGAGGCGAGCTGCGACGGACAACGGGCAGATCCAATCATCTCGCTTTGCCGCGACAATTCACCCGTGATCGGGATCTACCCCGAAAAGTTTTGGCAGAATTTCCCAAAAGCCGTTGAGGCCGATGCCGAGAAGCTCGTCTACTGGCTCTTTCCGCCATCCGAGACGGGATGCCACGAACTGCAAGGGGGCGAGCGTAAGACCCACCGTTTTTGGATTGCGGCAGGCGCCGACGCGGCGATCGGCTCGCTAGCCACACTACGCAATCGCCCGGTTCCTCGTATCTCCGGTGAATGGTTTGCCGAGACAGCTGTCATTCCCTATGCAACGCCGTTGGCGGACGAGGATCCGGGCTACCGGGAGATTGTCTCGCAGGCCGTTCAGGGCGAAACGTCATTTGCCGCCAAGCGCGAGATCATCGACGAATTCGGTTGGCGACATTTTGGTGATGTATATGGCGACCATGAGGCCGCATTTTCCAAGCCCGAGCCGCCGCTGGTTTCCCACTGGAATAACCAGTATGACCTGATTTTCGGGTTGGGCGTGCGCTACCTTCGGGGCGCTGGCGAAGAGTGGCGAGGACTGATGGAGGACATGGCGTGGCACGTCGCCGACATCGATATCTACCATACCGACAACGATAAGGCGGCGTACAACCACGGCCTGTTCTGGCACACCGTTCATTATCTGGACGCCGGCAAAGCGAACCATAGGAGCTATCCACGCGGAACCGTTGGCGGCGGGCCATGCTCGGAGCATGCCTACGCGCGCGGATTGATGTTGTACTACCTTCTTACCGGAGAGCCCGCCATCTATGACGCCGTCGTCGAGCTGGGTGAATGGGTTTTGAACATCGAGGATGGCTCCTTGACGCCCTTTCGTTGGCTGGCGAATCGGCCGACGGGTCTGAGCAGTGCCAGCGGATCGCCTTTGTATCACGGCCCCGGTCGCGGCCCCGGCAACGCCACGGAAACGCTGCTCACCGCCTTCGAATTGACTGGGCGCCGAGAATTCTTGGAGCGGGCCGAAGAATTGATGCGCCGCGTAGTTCATCCAGACGACAATTTCGCACAACTTGACCTGTTGGATGCAGAGCGAAAGTGGTTTTACAACCTCTATCTTCAGGCGCTCGGAAGGTACCTCGACATCAAGCTTCAACTCGGCGAATTGGATCGCTGTTACGACTATGGACGACAAACGCTGCTGCACTACGCGAAATGGATGGCTGGCAACGAATACCCTTACCTGACGAAGCCCGATTTGCTTGAGTATCCAACCGAAACCTGGGCAGCCCAGGATATGCGAAAGAGCGAGGTGTTCCACTTCGCGTCACGCCATGCGGCTGAGCCAGATCGAGCGTTGTTTTTCGAGAAAGCGGAGTTCTATTACCGCTACAGCGTCGACACCTTGCGGAAGATGTCGACGAGTCACTTCTGCCGCCCCATCGCGTTGTTGCTTGGCAGTGGCTTCTCGTTTGCCGGTTTTCGATCGGCCCAGCCTGCGCCGGCGCCTGTTGCTGTGGAGACGGCATGGCTTGCCAAGCCAGCGTTCACACCACAGAAGCATGTCGCCATGTCTCGAGCAAAACGGATTGTTGTTGCTGGCGCTGCGGCGATGGTCGTCGGCTTTGTCACGCTGATTGCTGGACTGTATTTCCGTTAGTTTTTATTGCTAACGCGACCTTGGCACCTTCCTTAAAATCACCGTCGCCGAGGCGATCGAGTCGGACCACTATGGATACCCATCGCCCTTCATTGCTCGTCTTTTCCGATGACTGGGGGCGCCATCCATCGAGCTGTCAGCATCTCATCTCCAAGCTGCTGGGCAAGTATGAGGTTTACTGGGTCAATACGATCGGCATGCGTCCTCCAACGCTGGACT
>JAGQPF010000164.1 GCA_020426845.1 Planctomycetales bacterium | reverse complement strand
TCGCTCTCGGTCAGCTCATACGCCCGCAAACTCGCGTTGACGGTCCGCTGTGATCCGAACCTCTACTCGCTCGCCGATTCCCAGCAATTCCTCAGCGTCTACACCGCCCGGTTGAAGCAGCTTGCGGGAGCTTAGTGGTTAGCCGCCTCCTGGGGCCGTGTTCATCGAAGGCTGTCGCATGGACGTTTCCAGCAAAGGCCGAAGGCCTTTTTCGTCGTAGCCTGGGGCATCGCCCCGGGTTGTCGTCGCGTATTCGCCTCGGTTGCCGGGGCCGTGTTCATCGAAGGCTGTCGCATGGACGTTTCCAACAAAGGCCGAAGGCCTTTTTCAACGTAGCCCGGGGCATCGCCCCGGGTTGTCGTCGCGTATTCGCCTCGGTCTGCCGGGGCCGTTTTCAACGAAGGCTGTCGCATGGCCGTTTTCATCAAAGGCCGAAGGCCTTTTTCATCGTAGCCCGGGGCATCGCCCCGGGTGGTCGTCGCGTATTCGCCTCGGTCTGCCGAGGCCGTGTTCATTGAAGGCTGAAGGCCTTCCTCATTGCCGCGTCAAAAGCGATGCCTTCCGGTGGAAATAGCGGCGCCTCAACATTGCTCCGAAACGTGGAATTGGCATGGCCAAATTGTGGCTGCATTGACGTCCGCCGACGCCATCAACTTGGCGTCTCAGAACACGTCCAGCCGCGGGCCGAGACGTTCGCGAAGCCCCTCGGCATGCGGGCGAAGCGAGGAATAGAGGGAGTAGAGTCGAGCGGAATGAAGGTGAGGCATCACCGCCGGGTTGCCCATGAGTCGTGTTGCCGAGGCCGCCACTTCGGGCAATTGATGGAATCCCATCGTGACTTGCCGCAGCCGGCTCAACCGCGGTGATCGCAACAGCCGCTGGACGGCTTCCGAGTCCAACTCCACGGTCGCGCTTTGGTCATGCGGGCCGACAAAGGAGATCCCCAAATTCGTCAGCCGGTCCAGCCCGTTCCACTGCAAGAAGGCGTCGATGCCATCGTTTGTCGCAAACACGACGCCTTGCAACTGGCGCAGGCACGGCCAGTCCCCTTCGATGCGCGTCAGGCGCCCATGGTAGTCGTCGCGTAGGTCCAGGCTCTCCAAGCTGCGCAGTGATGGGCACTCGAGCAGCGCCTGCAGGACGCGTTCGTTGCCGATCTCGTGCAGAGTCAGTTTGCGCAGGCGTGGGCTGATGCTGCCGGCATCCAGCAGCTCCACAATCCCATCCGTCTCCCCGGAGTAGACTTCATACTGCGAGTCCGACGTGATCGTCAGCTCCTCGAGGTCGCACAGCCACCGCTGCTCGATCATGGCCCGGAACCCGGCGATTCCCGGATTGTGGCACTTGAGCCGCAGCCGCTCGGGCGGAGGGGCGTGCCGCACCAGCCGCTCCCAATACTCCCCATCTTGGGACACATCCCGATCGAGGTCGTCCCAGCCGACGACGGTCAAATGGCGGATGCGTTTGGCCAGAGACGACTGACAAAAACTTGGCAGCGAATTGGAAGACGTTTGGAAGTTGCTCAAATGGGGAAAGGACTCACTCCCGTATAGCTCCTCCCACCAGTCCGGCTGGATTGCCATGGGCGGAGTCAGTTTTCGCAATTCGCCGAAACACTGCGCGGAGGCGAACCGCCGCCATTGCTCGGGCGTCACCGACCACCCTTGCATGTCGAGTTCGCGCAGGGAGTGCCGAAAGGTGGACGACAACAGTGGCCCCATCCAATCCACTTGACTCGCCTCGCCATCCCGAAGAAGCTCCCGGCCACGCAGCTTTAACACTTGCAGATCAGCCAGCTCGGGCGCGGCGCAAAATTTCTTCCAGCTCGCCATGACCGCTGAGTCGACCACGATGTCTGGAGGAGATTCAAGGCCTTGCAAGTTGGCCGTGTACGGGCAGTTCGCGAGCGCTTTTAGCCATGCCGCGAGGTCGGCCCCGCTGTCGTCAAATCGGCCAGATACAATCCGGCAATATTGCACGAATTGGAACGACTCGCTGCTGGCGAGCGCCGCGACTGACTGCGGCGAAAGTGGGGCGCCGTCATCCTCGCAGAGGTCGACAAACTGGACGGGCTCGCGAGCAAACAGTTCGCGGGCGATGACTGCAAAATCGCTGAGCGTCACGCTGACGCTCATCAGAAAGCCCGCCTGCCAGCGCCAGTCCAGCAACTTGCCCCGCCACGGCTCAAGCCACTCCACCTCGTGCCGCTGCAGCAAGTCCAAGGATTCGTCCAGCAACGAAGCGCGCTGCCGAGGGTCATCGCACAGGTCCAGCTCCAACACGGCGCGCACGTAAGCGGCTCGGGCCGGCTCTCCGTGTTCATCCAGCCAATCCGCAGCCAAACGCCGCGCATCGGCGCCCTGGCGCCACCTGGCAGTGCTGCCGCGAGCATCGCCCAAGGCCAGGGAAATCTGCTTCAGGAGAGGTTGGAACTCGGACATCGGACGGTGGAAACGTTGGGCGGTATGCGGGCGGGCAACGGGCTGATCATAATGCTACGCTCAGTGGCGCATCAACCATCGCCTTTCCATTCAGTGCTCCAGCTCTTTCCACTCAAACCGTTGGGGAGTCTCCCATGATCGCGCGTCTTCCGCTTGCTTTGTCACTGGTTCTCCTCGTCAGTGCCGCTCGGCCCGCGACGCTTACGGCGGCGGAGGGCACGGCGGGAAAACAGGTCGAGCTAACGTTCAAGGACGCCGAAGGCGACGTCGGCTACCTGCTCTATCTGCCAGCCGACTACGACGCCTCGGCGGATGTCAAATGGCCGCTGATGCTGTTTCTCCATGGCCGAGGCGAGAGTCGTGGCCCGCTTTCACTGGTCGCCAAGTGGGGACCGCCGCGGTTTGCTCAGCGCGGCGATTCGCTGCCATACATTCTTGTTTCGCCACAATGCCCCAATGACGGAAATTGGAGCGACGAGGTGCGGCAGCGACAACTGGTCCGATTGCTGGACGCGATGCTGGCGTCGCATCGCGCCGATGCCGATCGCGTTTGCCTGACGGGCTTGAGCATGGGAGGTTCCGGCACATGGACGTTGGCCGCCGCGCATCCAGAACGCTTTGCCGCGATCGCGCCCATCTGTGGTCGCAGCGACGCCTCCAAGGCGAGCGCACTGAAAGACCTGCCGATTTGGGTGTTTCACGGCGACCAGGATCCGCTTGATATCAAGCAGCCCACCGAGACGGTCGAGGCGATTCGCAAGGCAGGCGGCGGCCAAGTGCGTTTCACGACGTTGGAGCATGTCGGCCACAACAGTTGGTCCGCAGCCTATGCGACACCGGAGCTGACCACATGGATGTTGAAGCAGAAACGAGCGGGCCGATAACCACACCTTGAGACGCGCGGCACAGCCGATGTTTCTACTTCGGCGCCGCCAACGCTTCGGCAGTCTTCCGCCAACGCCCGGCTTTGTCCGAGCCGAGCTGTTCGTAGGCGGTGGCGAGCAGCTCGGCCGCGTCGTGTTGAAAACGCAGGTGCACGCTCTCCGGCTCGATCTCGGCGGCGCGGAGACCCACGTACGCCGCTTCCAGCAGGGGGACGGCCTCAGCATGCTGGCCACGAGCCACCAACACGCGGCCCTGCACCAGCTTGGCTCGCGAGTTGGACCACGTTTCGGCTTTGTACTTGTTGAGCGTTTTCACCGCCGTTTCGACGTGCGCCCAGGCGTCCTCCAGCCGCTGGTCACGGGACTCGACATCCGCCAACGCTACTTCCAATTCGGCAATCTGCGAGCTGAGTTGAGGGTTGTCGAAATTCTTCGGCAGCACTCGATACGCAATGTCCAGGCTCTCGCGATAGCGACGAATCGCTTGCTCGAGTTCGCCCAGTCTCGCGTGTGAGGTGCCGAGGCCGATCAGAGGATCCATGACTTCGGGAGCTCCCTCTCCCTTCTCCTCGATCGTGCGAGCGAGCAGATCCTCGAACATCGCTTTGGCGTCATCGTTTTGCTCGCGGCGGAGTTCGATTTGGGCGACGTTGGAGAGCGTGCGGCGGGTGAAGTCGTGCGTCCTGCCGAGTCGCTCTTCGCGTCGCTTGAGCACTTCGCGGTAGGTGGACAATGCCTCCTCGAGCTGACCCGCCTGGCTTTGGGCGAAGCCCACTTGATGCATGGCCAGCAGCGTGTCCTCGTCATCGCCCCCCAGCAGCCCAGCGCGCAATTGAGCCACTTGGCGGTACCAGAAAATGGCCGGCTCAAGTTGACGCAGGCGCTGATAGGATTCGGCCAGCACGTATGCGGCCGTCACTGCCTGCTCCTCGAGCGGCTCGGCGTCGGCTTCATCCAGTCGCGAACGCAGCCGGCGATCCAGGTCTTCCAGGACCAGCCGCGCCGCCTCCTCGCTTCCCTGCTGCGACCGAATGGAAGCCAGATTGGCCAGCGAGACCAGCGTCACTGGGCTGCCTTCCCCGAATAGCTCGGTCCGTCGGCGCACGACGCGCTCAAAAATCGGCACAGCCGGCTCGAATTGCTTGAGCCTTTGGTGGCTCCAGGCGAGCTGATGCATCGCAAGCAGTTGCTCTGCCGACTCCTCTCCTTCCGCCAGCCCTAATGCGTCGAGCGCCTCGCGATAAATCGGAATCGCCTCGGCAAACTGATTCAGATCGACGTGCAGGCCAGCCGTCAGGAAGTCCACCTCCGTGGTCGGCAGATTCAACGCCGCTTGGCCATCGCGCAGCTCGCGCAACGTCGCAATGGCCTGCTCCTTCTCTCCACGTTCAATCTGTGTGGTCGCGAGCGCTTCTACCGCATCCAGCGTGCGTTGGTTCGCTAGCCCATGGCTCTGCCGCAATCCCTCAACGAGCTTCGCCAGCACCTGCTCCGCTCGCTCCGCGACGCGATTATCCCCCGGCTGCTCTTCCGCAGCGTCTCGCAACAGCTCCCAGAATACCTCGTGCGTTGACAGGTTCTCGGGATGCGGAAGTCCGAATTTCGACTCCAGCCCGTCGGCAGCCATGTCCAACAGCTCAAAGGCGCGTTGTTGCTGCCCTGTCACTGACAACAGTTGGGCAGCGGAACGCATAACCGACCACTTGGCGGTGGAGCCAGCCGGCGGGCCTTCGATCCACGCCACGGCCTCCTGCAACAGGGTCAACGCCCGTCGATAGCGCTCGCCAAGCGGACCAGCTGTTTGTTCGTAGTCGACCGAATCGAGATAGGCGTCGGCGAGCTCCAGCTTCACCATGGCGAGCGCCGCTTGTTCCTGCTCGCCTTCAGTATCCGCGGCAATCTCCTTCAACAGCTCCTCGGCAGCGGAGAAGTTGTCCTGGGCGGCCAGCGTCCAGATCAGCAGATGCTCCACGTCGCGGGCTGCGGATAGGTTTCGCGAGTCGTCCGTTTTCAATAGCTTCCGAGCGCGGCGCGACAATTGTTCGGCGAGCTGGTATTGCTCCGCGTCCACATGAAGCGTCGCGCGCAAGTAGAGCGCAAACGCATGAGAAGTCGCCGCTTCGCCACTGCGTTCCGCCAACAGAGGCTCAAGTCTCCGAGCTGCGGAATCGACCTCGCCCAGTTCGTAGTCGCATTGAGCCAAGGAAAGCATCGCGTCCCGCGCAACGATATGCATGGGGCCCAAGTGCTGCTTGGCTCGCTCCAGCACTTCGAGAAACAGATCTTGCGCCTCGTTCAATCGACCGAGCAGAAAGAGCGTATTGGCGACATAGGATTGGGAAACGATGGTCTCGCGATGATCTGGGCCAAACAGGTCATTGGTTTGCCGATGGAGCTCTTGCAACGTCGCCAGTGACTCGCTCGGCGCGCCCATCTCCGCCTGCTCCATGGCGCGATCGCTGCGAATCGCCAGGATGTATGGATGTGCCGGCGGCAAAATCGCCTCCGCGTGCGCGAGCGCCTTGTCATAGAGGGCAACCGCCTCCACGGAGCGCTCGAGTCCCGTCAGCGACTGGGCTTGCATCAGCTGCAGCTCCAGGCACAGCAAGTGCCTGTCCCCCAGCGCCGCCCGGGCGCGCGGCAGCAGCTCAGCGGCTCGATTCAACGCAGCCAGTGGCCGGCCGGCTTGATTGTAAAGCCCCACCTTCGCCGACTCGGCCCATAGCGTTTCTTCATGATCCGGCCCCAGCGACTGGAGATTGCCCCGAATGGCGCGATCCATCAACGGCTCGGCTTGCTCGAAGTCGCCCCTGCTGACGGCGTGCCAGCCAAGTTCCAGCAACGTCTCGCTGACGTCCGGATGCGGCTCGCCCAGCAACTTGACTTGAGCCTCCAACGCCTCGGTCAGCAGCGGCGTGCCGAGCTCATGGCGCCCCATCGAGTTGTGCACGGCGCCCAGGGCGGATTGAGCCACCAGCATGTCTCGCGTCGTCTCGCCGGAAGCTCGAAACAGAGCCATTGCCTGCTCCAACACCCGCTCCGCCTTGTCGTACTCGCCCAGCTGGCTGAGCGCATAGCCGATCGTCTTCATCAGCCTCGCTTTCACCAACGGCTGCTCGGCAAACTCCGAATCGACTCGATCCGCCGCGGCGTTGAGCACCGTGCGGACCTCCAAGTGCGGGTCGGGTCGCTCGCCGGGCGACGCCTGTGACAACAAATCGTCATTCATGAACTCGGTGACGGCGTTCGCGACCGCGGCCTCTTGGCGGGCGCTTGCCTCGGCGATCCGCAGGTCATGGTTCGCTCGGTCCAAGGCCGAGTTCTTCTCTTGCAGCGAGTTGGTCAGCGTGACGAGCCGCTCGTTCTTCTGCCGCAGCACCACCGAGAACGCGCCCAAGGCAATGCTGGACACCAGCACGATCGCCGCCAACGAGGCGGCCCAGGTCTGGTTGCGCTTGATCCAGCGCCGGGTCCGCTCCCAAAGGTTCTCGGGGTAGGCGGCGACGGGCTCGTCGGAAAGCCAACGCTCCAAGTCATCCGCCAACGCCAGCGGCGACGCGTAGCGATCGTTCGGCTGAGGCGACATGGCTCGCTCGCAAATCGCGATCAATGGTCGCGGCAGAAACGGCGCCGTTGTCGACAGCGGACGGTGCGCACCGCGGCGGATGTCGGCCAACAGCTCGTGCACCGGGCGGCTCTTCCCCTCGGCATTGCGGCTTTCCAAGGCCGGCTGGCCCGCCAGCAACGAGTAGATGGTGGCGCCGATCGAAAATACGTCGCTGCGGCCGTCGACGGCGCCGTCGTGCCCGCCGGCTTGCTCGGGGCTCATGAAGCCCAATGTGCCCACGATCCGTCCCTGACTCGACGGCTCAGCGCCGGACTCGGGACGCAGTGGGCCATCGCCGGATGCTGTCGCATAAACCGTCTCCAGCAGATTCACCTCGTCGTCGCTCCCCGCGGCTTCGCCGCTGACGGTGGCGGATCCGGAGGGTCTCGGCTTTTCTCTCGCGACGTCGGCGGGCATCGCGCCCACCTTCGCGAGACCCCAATCCACAACCAGCGTTTCGCCATACTTGCCGAGCATGATGTTGTCGGGCTTGATGTCGCGATGCAGCACGCCTCGGCTATGCGCATAGCCGATCGCTTGGCAGACATCCACAACGCGGCCCAGCAGCTTGCGAAGTTCGAACATCCGGTCCGGCGCATTGGCCTCTTGCGCGTTCGACGCGGTAAACCGCCGATGCAACGTGTCGATCGCCGCTTGCATGCTCTCGCCACGCACAAACCGCATCGCGTAATAGGGGTCCCCGTCGCGGTAAAACCCCAGTCCATAGACCGGCACCACGCCCGGATGCTCCAGTCCGCCGGTGATCTCCGCCTCGAGCATGAACTGATGCCGCGCTTGTTCGTCGGTGGAGAACCGCTTCTGAATCTGCTTCAGCGCCACCTCGCGGTGCAGCTCGTCGTCCACCGCGACATACACCTCGCCCAGCCCGCCCTGAGCGTACTCGCGGACTTTCTGGAAACGAGTGCTGCGAACCGTCGCCCCTTGTGCCCCTTGTCCGTCGGAGCGCGGCGTAGCCTGAAATGCCCGAATGCCTTGCCAGAGCTTAGCGTCGGCCGAAAGCAGGGCGTCGCATAGCGAAGCGGGCAGTGTCGCCGGCAGCCTCCCGGCGGCGCTGGGCGGCGGTGCTTCGTCGGCGCCATAGATCGTGCCGATTCCTCGGTCGTCATCGACGAGTTCACGAGTTTCGTCGTCGCCGCCGGCAGGCGGGGCGGGCGGATTCGGCGACGCAGGGGGAAGCGACGCCTCGCCCGCGGCCAACTCGCTGCCACGTTGCGAGAGCCATTCGGCCATGCTCGCCGTGACTTCCCCGCGCCCGGCCAGCCACTGGGCGAGCGGGGCGGAGTCTGTCTCGCGTTGACGAGCCCACTCGCCGGCGAACTCAATCAGGCGGGCTTCATCGAACAGCCCGAGGTGGTAAGCCAGGTAGACAACAAACAGATGGGATGATGCGTCGGATGACATGTCACTTTTGTGTCAGTGAGCTGACGGGAGAAAATGGTTCGCTGGGCTGTCGCAGCTCGGCGACGCTCAGACCCAATAGCCGCATGCTGGGCTCGTCTTGCGGAAACTCTCGCAACAGCTCGCCGAGCTTCCGAACGGCGTCCGCAAATCGCGCCGCGGCGTAGTCGCTCAGGGCCGACTGATATCGGTCCCGCAGGTCCGTCCAATCCTCCGGGGGCCGATGCGGCAGCTCGTGAATGACAATCTCCTCATTGATGCCGACGACTTTGATCGTGGCCAGTTCGCGAACAGGGAAGACGTCGCCGGCGCGGTGCAGCGTTGCGGCCGAAACCAGGCAATCGACGCCGAACTGCTTCGTCGCGCTTTGCAGCCGGCTGGCGACGTTCACGACGTTGCCGAACACGCCATACTGAAACTCGACCTTTGAGCCCGTGTTGCCGACCGCCGCGATTCCCGAGTTGATGCCGATGCCAACTCGCAGCGGCTCGCACAGCTCGTCGCCCCAGCGTTGCTCGAGCAAGCTCATGCGGTCCATCATGGCCCGCGCCGCGCGCAGGCTGCGCGCGGCGTGATCGGCGGTTGGCTCCGGGGCGCCCCACATCGCAATCAGCTCGTCGCCGACATAGTTGATCACCACGCCATGGTGCTCCTCGACACATTCGCCGAGTGTCGTGAACATGTCTTGCATCCACTCGATCGTCCGCGTCGACCCCAGCTGACGGGATATCGAGCTGAACTTGCGGACGTCGCAAAACATCAGCGTGACATCGGCCTCCTTGGGATCGAGCAGCGTGGGATCGTCCGCGATGTGACGCGCGACCACGCCGGGAAAGAACTGCTCCATCTTGCTGCGTTGCTGCTCCTCGTGCTGCCGCGCCAGCCCCGCGGAGATCGCGCCGGCCAGGATCTCCACCAACTGCGCCTCGACGTCCGGCGAGCGGCTCGCCGGCACCTCGCGCCAGCGGTCTCCGTACAGAACCCCGATCACGCGGCGGTCCTTGTCGAGCACCGGAGCGCAGATCACCTCGTGCAGATTCTGCACGGACTGTCCCAACCCGGCCTTGGACATGCCCTGCTCGTAGATTTTGGTCAGCCCGGAGCTCTGCACCGACTTGATCATCGAGTCGCTCACATCGGGCGCCGATCGGCGCAGTTGGCTGGATTCCAAGTCGTCCAATGTGTCCGAATAGACTTCGGCGCGAAAGATGCGTTTGTCGCCCGGCAGCAGCACGACCAATGCGCGGTTCAGGCCGGCAATCCGCAATGCCGCCAGCGCTGCCGCCGTGTAAAACGAGCCACTGCTCACGCTTTCACGGACAACGGGCAGCACCAGCTGCAGCAATTCCAACAGCTCGTCGGCGCCAGGCCCGCGCTCCGCAGGCAAGGTTCGATAAAAGGAAGCCATTGTCACCGAGGCCGGGTCGGGTGGCCGATGGTCCAGCGTCCGTAGCGGCTCGCAATCGTCGAACTCACTGCCGCAAATGTCGTCCTGAGCCGGCAGCACTCGCAGTTGCAGCGTAGCGGACAACGCCACGGTGACGGGGCCGCGGAGCGGATGCCGCTGCCCGGGCGCCAGACGGCACACGCCGAACAATTCGACGTCCAGACGCGGGTTGCAGTTGACAAGCACCAGGCCGTCGCCGTCCCGCTCCACCCGGAACAACCGCCGAGGGAACTCGCGATTGGTGATCGGCGCCACGATCAGGCGATTCTCGCCGGCGCCTTCAAACGGGCCCCATTCCGGCTCGCCGCGGTCCTGGCGGCCTACCGTTAATGGCGGCTCACAAGCCCAGCTCTCCGCCAACTTGGACTGATCGCTCAGATGAAATGAAACCGCGGCCATTGCGATGATTCCGTGCCAAACAACTGCTGCTATGCCGAATTTCATCTCCAACGAACATGGAGCCGGCAAAAACCACCCTTTGAGGATAACATGGCCGTAGTGTTGCGGCGCCCCCAAACCAAAACGCAACGATTCTTAACCCATTCTTCCTTTGCCGTGCGAAACGATGTTGGACTTGTTAATCGTTGGCGGTGGCATTGTCGGGGCGGGCATCGCTCGGGACGCGGCCATGCGAGGCATGCGCGTGATGCTGGTGGAACAGCGAGACTTTGCCTCGGGCACCAGCAGTCGCTCGAGCCGCCTGCTGCACGGCGGGTTGCGGTACCTGGCACAGGGGCGAGTCGGCCTAGTGCGGGAGGCTGGCCGCGAGAAACAGATCCTGCGTCGCATCGCTCCGCACCTGTATCGCCCGCTGCCGTTCACCTTCCCGACCCTGCCCTCCGGACCGTGGCGCCGCTGGAAGCTCGGGCTGGGCGTGCGGATTTACCATCTGCTGTGCGGCGGGGAGCGGCCGCGAGTTCTGAGCCGCGATGCGCTGCTTTCGCAAGTCGAGCCGCTGCGTCGCGACCGCGACTGGACCGGTGGCGTCGTGTACGAAGATGCCCAGACCAGTGACGCTCGGCTGGTGCTCGACACGTTGCGCTCCGCGGAGTTGGCCGGCGCCGAGCTGCGCAGCTACACCCAACTGGTCGGGGCGAGTCGCGACGGGGTTGGCTGGCGGTGCCAGCTGGCACGGCATGAACCATGGGTGAGCGCGGAAGAGAATGCGGAGGAGAGTGGGGAGGAGGAGGTCGCGGCGCGCTGTGTCGTGCACGCCACCGGGCCGTGGATGGAGCGACTGCCGGAGAGCCGCACGCAACTGCGGCTAACCAAGGGCGTGCATCTGGTCATCTCCGCCGAGCGGTTGCCGCTGACATCAGCGGTGGTGATGAGCGAAGGGGATCGCATTCTGTTCGCGCTGCCGTGGGGCGAACGGGTCGTGTTGGGAACCACCGACACCGACTATCGCGGGCCGCTCGAAGAGCCGCCCTGCGAACCGGAAGACATCGAGTACATCCTGCGGATTGCCAACGACACTTTCGACGCGTCCTTGGCTAGTGAGGATGTGACGGCAACGTGGGCAGGCATCCGTCCGCTGCTCGCCTCACCCGGCGCCGCGGGCAAGCCCTCGGACACGTCGCGACGTCACCGCATCATCGCCGGCGACACCGGGTGGTGGGACGTGGCGGGTGGCAAATTGACCACGTATCGCGAAATGGCGGAGGAGGCCGTGGATCGAGTCGCGAGCCAGTTGGGACGGCGTTTCCCGCCCTGCTCCACCGCCACGACACCGCTGTTAGAGCGCGAGTCCGCCGCGCACTCGGGCTGGCTGCCGCCGGTCGTCTCCCGCTCGGTCGTCGAGCATTGCTGTCGCCACGAGTGGACGCGCCATCTCGACGACCTGATGATTCGCCGCACGGCGTGGCACACCTATTTGCATTCGCCCTACGAAACCGCCACCCAAGCGGCGGCTTGGATGGCGGAGTTGCTCGAATGGAGCGACCAGCAGCGCGAACAGCAGTTGAGCGCCTACCGCGACGTATCCAACCGTGGTTCGAGCGGAGTCGGATTATAATTAGGGGTTGGCGGCGGCGAGTAGAATCCCCCACTGCGAAGAGGAGTGCTCGGGTTGGTGTTGGGAGCGACGGGGGATGGTATGTGGGCGGGGCCCGGCAAGCTAACCGGGCTGCCGGGGGGGTGAGGGTAAGGGACGGTGTAATAATAAGGAACCGAGGAAGGCGCCGGATTCTGCACCGCAGGGTAGCCGAGTCCCTCCACATCCAGCTCAATCCCACGCAGCCGATGGGCCACGACCTCGCTTCGCGATGATCGGCGACGATCCAGTGCCTCCCGCAGCTTCGCCACGCGCTCCTCCAACTCGGTGAGTTGTTCCTCGCGGCGATTCAAGTCGCTGTCGTAGGCGTCGCTCAGCAGCTTCTTCAAAGTCGTTCGCACTTCCTCCTTCTCGTCACCTTCCGCCGTGCGTAGCCGCTGAATGGCTTTCGTCAGCTCCTGCTCACGCCGCTGCTCCTCGGGCGAGATGGCCTCTTGAACGTATTCCGTGACTTGACGATGCCGCGGCACCATTCGGTAAGTGGTCGGCGGCGAATTGTAAGTCCCGGTGGCTGGCGGCGCGGTTCCCGTGGCCCTTGGAGTCGGGAACGACGGTGCCGGAGCGATCGACGGGGGATCGCCCGGCGACGGCAGCAGCGTCTCCGAGGGTGCGGCGCCGCCTCGCGCGGGCGGCTGTGCCGACGCCCCGCGGGACCCCACGGCTGCCCAGCCCAGAGCGCCAAGCACAGCGGCGGCCAGCAGCCAAGGTTTGAGTTTCGTCATTGCTTCTCCTTCGTAGGTGACATGGTTTTGACATTCGAGCCGCGGTCTTCGTCCCGATTGGCTCCATCCGCTCCATCCGTTTCATTCGCTTCATCCGTTCCATCCGTTCCATCCGCCGGGGCGACTTCCTGGCGGGAATCGACATCCGGCTCGGCGAAACGAGTCTCCGGCCCGGCGAGTAACTGCCGCAGCCACTGTTCGAGAAACTGCGCCTGCGCCTCGGCAATGCTGCGGGATTGCTCCCAGGCGGACGGCACGCTGTCTGCCAACGGATCCGCAAAGGTTTCCCCTTCGATCTCGCTCGCTTGTTGGTTAGCTCGAGCGTCGACGCTCGCCTGCAGGTCCGCGATCTCCGCCGCGAATGCATCGACGTTCGCGTCGCTCGCGCCATATGACTCGATCGCAGCGGGGGCGTTCTCGCTCCACAGCTCGTTGGCGATGCCTTCGGCCTCGCTCAGCTCCTGATCCCACCCCTGCCAGTTCAACTCGTCTCCCGATAGAGGAAGCGGTCGGACCGTGATGGCGGGAGCAGCGTCGCTCGGCGGATAGAGCTCCGATTGCGTCGCGCCTGGCGCGTTGTGATCGAGCGAATCGTCGCCGGACCGAGGACGCTCGTGAAAGGCGCTCAGCAGCGCAGCCACCACGACCAACGCGGCGCACGCTGCGGCTGTCAACCAAGCGCCGCGGCCCGGGTGAATGGAAGGGGAGGCGTTCCGGCCCGGAAGTCGGGACGCGTGAAATCGGCGCTCGCGAATCAGCAGTTCGCAGGCCGCGCGGACCGCGCCGGCGCCTGGCGGGCGACGGACCGGCTGCTTGGCCAGCAGCGACTCGCTCAAGGCAATCACCTCGTCGGCGAGGCCAGCGCGATGGTGATCGATCGGCAGGTGCGGGTGATGGCAGATGGCCAGCAGAATTCCCATCGTGCCGGCGTTTCCGTCCCGGCAAAACGGTGTCTTGCCGCTGAGCATGAAGTACAGCACGCTGCCGAGGCTAAACAGGTCGCTGCGATCATCCAACGGCTCGCCCAATGCTTGCTCGGGAGACATGTATTGAGGCGTTCCGGCAAGCACTCCCGTTCGAGTCAGCCCGGCTTCGTCGGCCGCTCGCGCGAGCCCGAAGTCGGAGAGCAGCACGCGGCCGCCTTCTTCGATCAGGATGTTTCCCGGTTTGACGTCGCGATGAATGATGCCGCGAGCATGCGCCGCCTCCAACGCGGCCGCCGTTTGGCACAGCACCCGGAGCGACTCCTCAACCGTCAACGACCCCTCGCGGTCGACCCAATCCTGCAACGAGCGGCCTGTGAACAAGGGCATCACCAGATAGGGAGCGGGCCCGCTCGACTGCACGTCGTGAATCGGCATCACATTGGGATGCGCAATCGCGGCGGCGGCCTGCGCCTCGCGCTCGAATCGCCGTCGCGCGGCGCCGCTTCCCGCGAGGTGCGGCGCGAGCGTCTTGACCGCCACGTAGCGATGGAGCTGCGAGTCGAAGGCTTTCAGCACGACGCCCATGCCGCCGCTGCCAACCAGCTGCTCGATGTCGTACCGCCCGAGATGCCCCAGCAATTCCGGGTGCCGCGGCGGGCCGAGAAAGTCCAGCGACACGACATCGCAGACCGCCGGCAGGTCGGCATCGAGCGACGGCTCGAAGACAGCCAACACCGAGGAATGCGACGAAAGCGACGAATGCGATGTAAGCGATGACGTCGGCCGGTTCGACCCGGTGGGCGCCGCGGAACACTCAGCGTCAGTCGGCAATGGCTCGTCGATCAATGACGTGGACAGGTCACTCCAACAGCCGTCGTCGGCTGCCAACGCCTCGAGCCGTCGCCGACACGCGACGCAGGATTCCAAGTGGCGTTCGACGTCGGAGAAGCGAGCCGCGTCAGCGAGGTTGCCGTTCGACTCGAGCAGCTGCAATAAGGGCGCGTCGCTACAGTTCATCGTCCACCTCGCAAGCCTGGACCAGTGCGCGAATCCGCGCCACCACGCGGCTGCGGGCCGCGTACACCGAGCCGGCGGAAAGACCCAGTCCCTCGGCAACCGCCTCCACCGCTCGGCCCTCGATCGAGGTTTGCCAAAACGCGTCCCAGGTCGCCGGAGCCACCTGCTTGCGAACCTGAGCGGCAAACCGCCGAAACAGCGCGCGGCGATACTCCCGTTCGATCTCCGTAGCCAATTCGTCGTCCCAACCCCGTTCGTCCGCAACCTCGACAAGCTCCGCCGTCGCGACTCGCCGCGAGCTGGCGCGAAACTGGTCGATCAGCTTGTTGCGCACGATCCGCATCAGCCAGCTGCGGAAACGCCCCTCGGCCTCCGGGCGCCAGCGCACCACCGCCGACGCCACGGAAATGAACACCTGCTGAATCGTCTCTTCGATGTCCGCATCCTGCATCCCCCGCCGCCGTCCCATGCGGACCATGATCGGACGGTAGATCTCCACAAACTCGCGCCAGGCCTCGACGTCGTCCGCATGACGCAGCCGCAAGATCAAACTGTGACGCGTGTCGGGAAGCATCGGCGAAAACCACAAAAGTTGGGGGCCTCATTCGCAGCAGCCTGCGGGCAACACTCAGCAGCGATCCCAATGGACACCGTTTCGCGGCCGGCCCACCGGGCCTCACTAGGGTCGCCTGCGACGGAGGCCCGATCGGCCACCAGGCCTCACCAGGGTCGCCCGCGATGGAGGCAATCAGCACATTTCAACTCAGTAGGTTACACGCCCTCCAGAGGGTCATCTGACAGCCGAGGCGCAGGAAATCGCAAGTTTCTGACTTGCGCTTTGTCTGTTCCGGAACCGTTTTCCCAAGACGGGAAAAAAGTCTCGTCCCTTCGGGGGCTAATTGCCAGTTGTGGTGTGCATGAAAATTGTGCAGGAAACAGCGGATGACAAGGTGGACTGACTCTTCCTGGCCTGTGTAGGTTGCCAAGGTTTTCTGTCCGGCAAAGTCTCGTCCGTAGGAAGGGTTTGCCAATTGATGAAGAAACCTCCTAACCCGTCCGATAAGAAACAGAGACCATTTTCTGGATGTTGGCGTTGGCACCCGCTGCTTGCTCCGCATCAACGCGGCATTGAGGCCGAGCTTCAAAACTCACGGATGAGAACGGGCCATGACGATCGGGAACAGTCCACATCGTGCTCATGCTCACGCAGCGCCTCGACGCCGATTCCGGACGGAAGACGACGCCGGTTACCTGGGTGATGCGCCGATTCTCTTGAACCTGCCCAGTCTCTGCGGCATTCCCGATCGGGACGGACCGACCGCGGAGGAAAGCGGCGAGTTGGACCGCGAGTTCGAGCGACGGACAACACACGAGACGGAGTCCGATCCATCCCAAGACGCGCCGCAGCGATCTGTCGCCGGCGAGTCCGACGGTGCCGAGCACTTGCCGGGCATGGCGGCTGACGATCACCATGCGACAGCTGCGGTCGAGGCTGACTCTGCCTCCGATGCGTTGCCGGATCGTTCTAAACCGATTGCGTTGGCAACTCCCGAGTTCGTCGAGTCTGCCGCCAAGCCGGCCGCCGCCCCGCGCTCGCGAAGGCGAAGAGCGGAAGAGGCGCCGACCACCGCGGACTCGGAGTCGGAGGACAAGGCAGAACATCTGTCAGAACATCGTGGGCGTCGGGACGTTGAGCCGGCCGCCGACGAGGAATTGCAATCCGGCGACGAGGCCGAGACCGCCAAGAGCGGACTGCATCGCAAGATCATCCTTTGGACGGCCGTGTTCGTCACCGTCGCCTCGCTGTACATGTACGTGAATCGCGATCGAGGCGGATCCAATGTGGCTTCGCCAATTGACGCTCCCGATGTGGAGATGGGCTGGGAGACGGCGGACGCGTTCAACGAGCCCGCCTTTGGCGACAGCTTTGATGTCAACGGTGGAGCCGACGTGACGGTCGATCCGACCTACTCCAACGAATATCCCGTCCCAACGACGGAAGCGACGCCTACCCTGCAACAAACCGGCGGGGAAGCGCCACCTACGCGGGTGCCCGAGTTGAATGAGGCCGCGCAGGATTGGCAACAGTACAACATTCGCACGAGCGACTCGGCGGACTATCCGCGCACGGCCGTTCCGGAGGCAGCCTACGAAGTGACGGAGGCGCCCACCGGCGTGCGAACCAGCATGCGTACCGATGCCGGCGGGGCGACCTCGTCGCTTGATGGCATTTCGCCCGTGACATCCGACGGAGCCGCCCAATGACACGACGTATTGACCGCGCGTTCATCCGAGCTTTCGCCAAGCAGCGCAATCAAGCTGCGACGGCCGAGCGCCGGCGCCAGGACGCGATCGAGCCCGTCGAGGGCAGAAGTGAGACGGCAGCTGCCAAGCCCGCTCACGCGAACCACGTGCTGAGCGAGCGAGAAGCGACTCAAGTGCGGCGCGTCGATGCGGCAGCGCATGTGGCGCCCGCGGCGCCGGCGGGCGCCGTCTGGCACGAGTCGCCCGTAATGGTCTCCACGGTCGAGAATTACGGGTTGGACGAGCACGGCTCCCAGCACCTCGCCGCGCTGACCCACACGTTTCCCACCGACCTGTTCGCCGGTTCCGACGAAGTTGCCGAAGCCACGAACGAAGGGAACCGCCCCGCACAGCGGACACAGCTCTTTCGCGAGCCGTCCTCGGTGGAGCCGGCGCCGACGACGTCTCGGGTCACCAAGGCACTGACGCCCGAGCAAGTCTTGCGAAGGCTCGATGACGCTGAGGCAGTGTTGACACCGCATCTGTTAAAGGTCGCGGAGGAACGCGAGGCCGAGGCCACCGCGGCCGCCGACGCTGCCGATAAGCGGCGTGTGGAGCTGATCGTCGAGGACGATGTGCCCAGCGACGACCAGGCAAGCCACCGCTCCGAGCCAAAAACGCAGGCCCACTCGGGCAAGCCAGATGCATCGGCTGAGCCTCCGTTGTCGGCGCCCGCTTTCAAGCCCGGTGCGCCGTTGCTGAAAGATGACGAGGAGATTCGCGGCGAGTTCACTCGCGATGCCGACATCGACTTCGAAACCGGTGAGTATCGGTTCACGGATTCGCAACATCCATTCCCCTCGACGCTGCACCACTCGCTGGCGGCCGACGCGGCCGCAACCAACGGCCTGGCCGGCGGCGACGCCTACGGCGCGGGCGGCGAGGGCGAGAGGGATGGCCGAGACGGGCAACCGCTGATTCAGATCAAGGGTCCGTTTGTGGCGGCGTGGGAGACCGACAAGGTCGCTTGGCCCCGCATGGCGGACCGATTGATGGAGATCGACGATCGATT
Source organism: Planctomycetales bacterium (assembly GCA_020426845.1). Lineage (GTDB taxonomy): Bacteria > Planctomycetota > Planctomycetia > Pirellulales > Pirellulaceae > JAGQPF01. The sequence goes on along the minus strand of JAGQPF010000164.1, from coordinate 12,723 downwards.
TGACAACGCCGGCCGGCAACTCGCCCAGGCAACGACCGAGGGGCTCCGCATTCTCGCGGTCACGAGCACCTATCGCGGCGAGGGACGCACTTCGATTGCGATGAACCTGGCTCGAGCCGCGGCTGGCGGCGGAGTCCGCGTGGCGTTGGTCGATGCCGATGTCGACAACCCCGCCATGGCCTCGGCCGCGGGCATCTCGGCCGCTCACGGGTGGCACGAGTGTCTGACCGGCGGCTTGCCGCTCGATGAAGCCGCGGTCGCCTCCATCGCCGACGGAGTCACCTTGTTGCCGCTGACCAGCGCCGTGCGACGAGCGGCCGTGAAGGCCAGCGGCCCGGCCTTCGCCTCGATGCTCGAGGCGCTGAGTTGTCACTTCGACCTCGTGGTCGTCGACTACGGACCGCTCGGGGCCTCTGAGTCAGGCACGCCGATTGTCGGCGACGCGGCGATGCTGGTCCGCGACATCCGCTGCACGAGCGCCGAACAGGCGCTGAAGGCTGTGCAAAATATCCGGCAACGTGGCCCACGGTCCGTTGGCGTGATTCAGAACTTCACTTAATTCTCGAGTCATCGCTTCATCTCCCACGGCACCACACGGTCGAATCATGTACGAACAATTTTGGGGCCTGGACCGAAAGCCCTTCGACAACCGGTTCTCCCAAGAGATGTACTTCGCCGCGGACCAGTTTCGCGCCGCCGAGTTGAAGCTCCGCTACGTGATCGAGAGCCGGTTGCCGGCAGTGCTTTTGACGGGCGGCGCGGGCGTCGGCAAGTCGACCGTGTTGCGGCTGCTCGAAGAGCGTCTGCGCGGGGAGGTGCTGTTTCACCCGATCATGTTTCCTCAGCTGTCCAGCGAGCAATTGCTGGCGTTGATCGCCGCGCGGCTGGCCGGCAAGCCGGTGCAGGCCCGCCACGCTGCCGCCGACAGTCTCCGCCAGATCGAAGACACGCTGATGGAAGGGGCGGCCAATGACGCTCAACACTGCTTGGTGATTGACGAGTGCCACGCCATGCCGGCCGAGTCGTTCGAGACGTTGCGGCTGCTCTCCAACCTGTCGGAGACACCCGGCATGGACTTGACGCTGCTGTTGTCGGGACAGCCGCAGATTCGCAAGACGCTGCAAGCGATGCCGCAGTTCGAGGACCGCCTGTCGGCTCGGGTTAATCTCTCGCGACTCTCGCCCCGGGACACGTCCGAATACGTTCGGCACCGCTTGGCCGCAGCCGGCGCCCAGCGGCCCATTTTCAGCGAGTCGGCGATTGAGCAGCTACACAACGCGACAATGGGCGTCCCCGGACGCATCAATCGTCTCGCCGACATGACCTTGCTGATCGGCTATGCCGACGACGTTTCGCTGATCTCGGCCGAACACGTTCGCAATGTGGACCGTGGCTTGTTTACCATGCCTTGGGCCGCGTAAACTCGCAGACCTCACCTCCCCGGCTTCATAAGAGCCGCCTGCGCTGGAGGCCGGTTGCCACCCGGCCTGACCAGGGTCGCCTGCGATGGAGGCCGGTTGCCACCCGGCCTCACCTGGGTCGCCTGCGATGGAGGCCGATTGGTTAGCTGTTCCGCGAGCGTCTCGATGCAAGACATCATTATTGAAAAGCCCTACAAGTTCGTGCCGCCTTCGAACGGCACCTTCTGGTCATCGCTATTCCAGCGTTTCAACGTCCACGGTTGGTGGCTGCGGCGCACCGAGGGCGTCGTGTCCTCCGAGGTGCGGCACGTCGAGCGACTCAAGGCGTCGCTGCAAGCTGGCCACAGCGTAATGATGACCCCCAATCACTGCCGAACTGCCGATCCGCTGGCGATGGGCTGGGTGACGAAAGAGGCGGGTTGCCACGTCTACGCCATGGCTAGCTGGCACTTGTTTAACCAGGACTGGTTCAGCCGTTGGGCGATTCCCAAAGTGGGCGGCTTCAGCGTGAATCGCGAGGGCGTCGACCGCCAGGCCATCAATCTGGCGATTGACGTGCTGAGCGCCGCCGAACGCCCTTTGGTGATTTTTCCCGAGGGCGCTGTCACACGCACGAACGACCGGCTGCATGCGTTGTTGGACGGTGTCGCGTTTATCGCTCGAACCGCCGCCAAACGCCGCGCCAAACGGGACGGCGGCAAGGTCGTGATCCACCCCGTCGCAATCAAGTATTTGTTCGGAGGAGACATCAAGCAACACGCGGACGAAGTGCTCTCGGAAATCGAGCAACGATTTTCCTGGCGACCGCGGCGACAGTGTTCGATCGACGACCGAGTGGCCAAGGTCGGAAAGGCACTGCTTTGTTTGAAAGAGCTCGAGTACTTCGGTGAGACGCAGCAAGGCGACTTGGCGACTCGGATGCAGCGGTTGATCGACCGGCTGCTGAACCCGCTCGAGCAGCGTTGGCTCGGCGGCGCTCGCGGGGGTGATGTGGTGCCTCGTGTCAAAAACCTGCGCATTCAGATCATGCCCGACATGATTCTTGGCAAAATCACGCCGGAGGAGCGCGAGCAACGCTGGGACGATCTGGCCGACATCTACTTGGCGCAACAGATCTCGTGTTACCCGCCCGACTATCTCGTCGAACGCCCCTCGGTCGATCGATACCTGGAGACCATCGAGCGATTCGAAGAAGACCTGACCGACAAGGCCCGCCTCCACGGCCACCTGCACTGCATTCTGGATGTGGGCGAGCCGATCGAAGTGTCGTCGCATCGCGATCGCAAGGCCGAAGTCGACCCCGTCATGTCCGAGCTCGAGCAGCGACTCCAGGGCATGCTCGATCAACTCGGCGCCGAATCGCCGTTGCTCGACGAGGTCGCGGCACAGGCTGCCAGCCCGTCATAGCTCAGGCTGCCCGCCCGTCGTAGCACAGGCTGGCAGCCTGTCGTAGCACAGGCTGCCAGCCTGTGATGACGGTGGTGTTAGCGCGGGTAGCGGATTGCCGGTTGCGGGGTTTGCCGGTTGCGGTTGAACGTTGCAGGCTGGCAGCCTGCACCACGTTAGGCCAGAATGTCGCGAATGACATTGCCCGCCACATCGGTCAGTCGATAGCTGCGGCCATTGTGGAAGTAGGTGAGACGCTCGTGATCGATGCCGAGCAGGTGCAGCATTGTGGCGTGAAAGTCATGCACACTGACGGGATTCTCGGCAGCGGCGTAACCGATTTCGTCGGTGGCGCCGTAGCTCACTCCGCCTTTGACGCCCGCTCCGGCCATCCACTGGAGAAATCCGTTGGGGTTGTGGTCGCGGCCGTCGCCTCGCTGCGAGACCGGCATGCGGCCGAATTCGCCGCCCCAAATCACGAGCGTCGAGTCGAGCAGATTGCGCTGTTTGAGATCGGTGAGCAGTCCGTCGATCGGCACGTCGGTCGCCGCGCAATGGTCGGTGTGGTTCTTGGTGAGATTGTTGTGCGCATCCCATTCCCCGTCACTATAGATCTGCACGAATCTCACGCCGCTTTCGATCAGCCGCCGCGCCATCAGGCACTTGGTGCCGAACGATCGCGACTGCGGCTGGTCGATGCCGTACATCGCTCGCGTGCGGGGCGACTCCTTGGCCAGATCGACGACCTCGGCCGCCGTGGACTGCATGCGGTAAGCGAGTTCGAACGACTGAATGCGGGCAAGCAGGTCCGCCTCGCCGGGATGGCGCCGCTGGTGTTCGGCGTTTAGCTCCGCCATCAGGTCCAATTGCGCGCGTTGATCGGCGCGGCTGATGTCTTTGGGGCGCGTGAGGTGCAAGATCGGAGCGCCCTCGGAGCGAAACAGCGTGCCCTGATAGGTGGTGGGCAGGAACCCCGAGCCCCAGTTGTGCGGACCGCCTTTGGCGCCCTGCGTGTTGCCGAGCACCACATAACCGGGCAGGTCCTGGTTCTCGCTGCCGAGCCCATAGGTGATCCAGGCGCCGGCGGTGGGGAAGCCGGGCCGCGGCAGACCGCTATTGATTTGGTAGATCGCCGGCACGTGGTTGTCCGACTCGGTGAAGCACGACTTGACGAACGCGAGATCGTCAACGTGTTTGGCGACATGCGTGTACTTTTCACACACCCACTGCCCGCACTCGCCATACTGCTTGAATTGAAACGGCGACTTCATCAGCGGGCCGGGATCGCCGAAGAAGACTTGAATATCGGTCCGCTGGCCGTGCCGCTTCGTCAGCTCGGGCTTGGGGTCGAAGATGTCGACGCCGCTGGGGCCGCCCTCCATAAACAGCCAGATCACCGCCTTGGCCTTGGCGGGGAAATGGCCTGCGCGCGGCGCGAGCGGACGGGACGAGCGATCTCCGCCGGCCGCCGGCTCCTCCGCCAGCAGCCCCTCTTGCTGGAGCAAGCCGGCCAGGCCCAGCAGGCCCGCTCCTGAGCCGGCTTGGGTGAGCCACTGTCGGCGATTCAGCGGCGGCAAACCGTGTGTTCTTTGGCTGTGCATCGGTCAGTCCACGTAGATGAATTCATTGAGCCCGAAAACTGACTGACAGAAATCGGTCACTGCCAGGCGGACGGCCGCCGCGGCGCCGTCTGCGCCCGCGGCCTCCTTGGCAAGCTCCGCGTTGCGCGAATGCAACTGGCGCTCCAGAAATCGCAGCGACGCTGTCCGCTCGCGTTCATTCGGCTCGCGTCCCAGGCCGATCGCGAACGCCTCCGCCACGAGCGCCTCGCGATCATCCGCTTGCGACTTAAGCAGCCGGGCTGCAAAGGCCGCGGCCCGCTGCCGCACGAAGCCGTTGTTCAGCAGCGCCAGCGCTTGGGGCGCCACGGTGGTGCTCACGCGCCGGCCGCAACTTTGCAGCAGGTCGGGACGGTCAAAGGCTTGCAGCAACGGATAGGGGACCACGCGTTTGTGGAACATGTAGACGCTGCGTCGCATCGTCTCCTCATTGTCGACGGCGTTCTTCGGATAGCCGCCGTCCTTGAGATTCCTCGCCAAAATCGCCTCGGCGGGGATATGCGGCTTGAAGCCGGGGCCGAAGGCCTTGAGATTCAGTTCGCCACTGGCCGCCAACATCGCGTCGCGGAGCGTCTCGGCCTCGAGCCGCTGAGGTGGTCGTCGCCAGAGCAGACGATTCGCCGGGTCCCGCTTCGCATTCTCGATGTTGCCGCCGTCGCCAAGTTGGTAGACGGCGCTGGCGACGATCTGCCGGTGAAGCCGCTTGAGCCGCCAGCCGTGCTCGACGAAGTCGGCCGCCAGCCACTCCAGCAGTTCGGGATGCGAAGGCGCCTCGCCACGCACGCCGAAATCGCTGACAGTGGTCACCAGGCCCTCGCCGAAGTGATGCTGCCAGACGCGGTTCACAATCACGCGCGCCAATAGGGCGCCGGCGCCGTGCTGTGTGTCGGTTAACCAGAGCGCAAGGGCCGCGCGCTGGCCGGTGCTTGAGGGCGTCGCCCCGGAGGACTCCATCCGCACGTCGCGCCAATATTCGGCCGCGTCGCGGCCGGCACCGACCACCGCCGGGAAGCCGAGCTGCACCTGCCGATGGCGGTCATGGAAGTCGCCTCGGCCGAACAGCCACGTCGTCCGTGGCTCGCTGCCGAAATCGCGATAGAACAAGCCCTCGTCCCCGCCGGGCAGCGGCCCGACGGCGCGGTCTCCACTGTGGAACGCGCTGAGCAGCCGGTAGTATTCCCGCGACGAAATCGCGTCGAACTTATGGTCGTGGCACCTCGCGCACCCGACGGTCAGCCCCAGCATCGCGTTGCCCAGTGTCGAGACAATGTCATCCAGTTCGTTGTAGCGATTCCTCAGCCGCTCCTCCTCGAGAAACGTGTCTGCCAACATCGTGTGCGGCCCGGCAGTGAGAAACCCGGTGGCGACCCAGGCGTCCGCCTCGGCCGGCGCCAGCTCGTCGCCCGCCACCTGCCAGCGAACGAACTGGTCGTAGGGCATGTCGTCATTGAGCGCGCGAATGACGAAGTCGCGATACCGATAGGCGCGCGGGCGGTCCCGGTCCGCCTCCTGCCCGTCGCTGTCGGCATAGCGCGCCACATCCAGCCAATGCCGCGCCCAACGCTCGCCGTAGTGTCGCTCTGCCAGCAACTGCTCGGCGAGCGCGTTGACGGCGTCGGCGCGATCCCGATCAGCCAGCTCCACGAACGCCTCCAGCTGCTCGGGATTCGGCGGCAGCCCGATCAAGTCGAAGAAGATCCGGCGTCCCAGCGCCCGAGTCGAGGCCGGCGCCGCAGGTGTCATATGGTTGTCAGTCCAGCTTCGAGCCACCCAGACGTCGATCGCCCGCAGTTGTTCTTCGCCGTCCGGCAACGCGGGCTTGCCGAGCCGCTGGAACGCCCAGTGTCGTCGGCCTCGCTCCAGACGCGGGTCCGCCTCGTCGGCTCCCGCCGGCCAAGTGGCGCCTTGGTCAATCCACGCCCGCAGTTTGCCGACCTGGTCGGCCGTCAGCCGCGGGCCTTCGGGAGGCATCACGCGCGGGGACGCGCCGCCGCCGTTTTGATGGTCGCCGTCTTGATGGACGCCCGCCACCCAATGAATCAGCGGACTGGCGAGGCTGTCGCCGGCGACCAGCACCGGACCGTGCTCGCCGCCCTCCAAAGCGCGCGCTCGCATGGCGAGATTCAGGCCGCTCTCTTCGTTTCCTTTCGCATGGCATTCGTAGCAGCGTTGGCGGAGGATGGGCTGGATGTCGCGGACGAAATCCACCGCCTCGCCGGAAGCGGGCGGCAACCGCTTCGCCAACTGGCGATACGAGTCCGCTCCGGCGCGAAAGTTTTGCAGCACCTCGGAGTCCGAAAGCGCGCGGGCGTAGATTGCCGCCAGCTGAATCTCGCCCCGCCACGGCCGGCCGCCCGACACCTCGTCGCCAAGCCGTAGGGAAAATTGCTCGTCCCAGTTGGAGAGCTCGCCGGCGATGTTTCCCGTCGCTTGCCGCTGACCGTTGAGATACAGCGCCGCCCCGCCCTTCGCGTCTCGCACGTACACGACGTGCGTCCGCTCCAGTTTCAGCGAGCCCGGCGGCGAGCTGAGCGAAGGCAGCCCGTTTTCGCTCGTTTTCGTCGTCCGCAAGCGGACATCGATCGCTGCGTCGTCCTGCCCCAACGTAAAGTTGCGATGGGACGTGTCCGACGAGAGCGTCATGATCCGCGCTGGACCGCCTTGGTCGAGACGCTCGGGCCGCAGCCACGCTTCGATCGACAATGAGTTGGCGGCCTTCAGCTTGACCACCAGATCTTTGCCGGGCAGCGGCGCAGAGGCCGTGCCGGCGGCTGGCAACCGAATGGCGCCGCCCTGCCCCGTGCGGTCGAACCACATCACCAGCCCGTCCGTCACACGCCGCGGCACATCTTCCGAGTCCGCTGCGAGACAACTGGCCGGCTGGCCGAGCGCCAAGATAACGCCGAGCACCAAGGCAACGCCGAGCGCCAAGATAACGCCGAGCGATCGGAACACCGCCGCGAACGGACGGCGCCGTGTAGACCAACTCGCGGGCATCCCAATCCCATTTGCAGGCATGCTATCTCCCACGGTTCGCTGCTCCGAGTCACTTCAAATGCGGCTGCACGAGCGACGTCCACAGTTTATAGCCGTCGTCGCTCAGGTGCAGGCCATCTTTTGCGAACAGCTCGGGGCGAGGCTGGCCGTCGTCGCCCAGCATGGGCGGGTCGATGTCCACAAACTCCAGCTGCCGCTTGGAGTCGCAAACTTTGCGAATTCGCGAGTTCGCATCGCGCACCTTGTCGATCAGGTTCCAACGCTTGATGCTGGGCTTGATGGCGACGTAGACGATCTTCGTCTCGGGCAACGCCTTTTCGAGTTTGGCGACGAACTGCTCGAAGTGCTGCGCAACTTGCTCGGGAGTCGTGCCTTTGGCAATGTCGTTGTCGCCCGCATACATCACGACGACTCGCGGCTTGTACGGCAGCACGATGCGATCCGCGAAGTGCAGGGAGTCGATCACCTCCGAGCCGCCGAAACCGCGATTCACGGCGGGCAACTCGGGAAACCACTTCTTCAGGTTCCAGAGCCGAATGCTGGAGCTGCCGACGAACACCACGCCCCCGGCGGCCGGCGGCGCCGCTTGGTCTTGTTTCTCGAAGGCCGCGATCGCCGACTCCCAACGCTGTGGCCCGGTTGCCTTCTTGGCGTCCTGCGCAGAGGCGTGCGGCACGAAGAAGGCCGCCGCGAGTGCGCCGAGCAGCGCCATCGCAATTCGCCGAGGCGGACGGGCATCGCCGTCTCGATTTTTTGATTCGGTTAGATTCATGGCAGCTCAATCGTTGATTGGGGGTCGTGTGGCCAAAGCTGGCTGGATTGACTTTATTATGGCGTGGCGGATGCAACAACTGGAGGTAGTTCCTCTCATTCGGGCCTACCGGACGCGCGGCTGCGACTCGCTTCAATTAAGATCATTGGCGAGCGCGGGTTTGCCTCAAAATTCGCCACATTCACCTTTTGTTCCATCCATTTCCCGTCGGAGCGATATCCGTGATTTCTCGAACGCTGTGGTTTGTTCGTCGTTCAACCTCTGCTCGCCCATCGACGGTTGTTGCAATGGTAGCCGCCGTGGCGCTAATCGCCATTCCCGCCGTGGTTCGAGCCCAGGCGCCGTCGGTGGCGCTGTTGCCGGCGATGATCGGTCAGAACGGCGACTTGGCGATCCCCGCGACCGATGACGGACTGCCCGGCGAAGGGCCGATCCGACGCTATGATTGGTTCAAAAATCTATGGTTGCAAAAGCGCACCGGCTGGGCCAAAGAGGTGCAGCAAGACCAGCAGGCCGTCGTGTTTCTCGGCGACTCGATCACCCAGGGATGGGGGCCGCGTTTGGCAAGCAGCTTTCCGGGCATGAAGGTGGCAAACCGTGGCATCAGCGGCGACACGACCCGGGGCATGTTGATTCGCCTCACGGACGACGTGCTCAGTTTGAACCCGTCTGCGGTCGTGATTCTTGCCGGAACGAACGATCTGGAGGAACGCGCCACGCCCGAGACGATCGCCGGCAATTTGAAGCGGATCATTGCCGAGCTCAAGCGTCATCGCGAATCGATGCCGATCATTTTGTGCCAGGTGTTTCCCAGCTCGGCGAAGAAGTCGCGACCCGCCGACAAAATTCGTCAAGTGAATCAGTTGTATGCGGAGGTGGTGAAGGGCGACCCGCAAATCACCGTGCTGGACACCTGGACGTTGTTCGCCAACGCCGAGGGCGACGCCCAGCTCGAGCAGTTTCCCGATTTGCTGCATCCCAACGATGCCGGCTACAAGATGTGGGCAGCCAGCTTGCAGCCGATTTTCGCAACGTTGGGATTCACCGAGACGGAGCCCGACTCGTTCACGCCCGACCCGGGCTTCACGAGCTTGTTTAATGGCAAGGACCTGACGGGCTGGGGATTTCGGGAGAAGAAGACGCTTGCCGCTCAAGCCAACTTTGACGGCAAGGTGTCGAGCGATGACGGACGGTACGTGGCGAAGAACGGGCGATTGATTGTCACCACGCCGCCGGAGGGCCGACGCATCCAGCAGTTGTGGACGACCAGCGAATTCGCTCGCGACTTTACGTTGAAGCTGCAGTTCCGTGCCACGCCCAACGCCGACAGTGGCGTGTTCATTCGCAAGCCGCAATTGCAATGCCGCGACTACTTGCTGGCGGGACCCTACAAGGAGCTCAAGAGCTACCGCCCGCAGCAATGGAATGACTTGGTAGTCGTGGTCAAAGGCGGGGTGGCGCACTGCACTTGCAACGGCGAAGTGCTCGAAGCGGAGTTGAAGGTGCCTGCGACCGGACCGATCGGGCTGGAAGGCGATCGAGGGCAGATGGAGTATCGCCATTTGCAGATCAAGCTCGCCCCATAGATGTGGAAACCAAACTTCTTGGAATTTCGCAAAAAGCCTGTAACCGCCGCGTTTCGATCCCTCATTCCTTGTTAGCGGAGCAGCCTACGAACCCGCACACACTCGCGTCACAGCACTTGGAGGCCTGCCGGCATGAACACGTCCGAGCCGATCAGCGAACGCTGTCCGCAATGCGGCGGGCCGTGTTCCGGCGACCAGTTGGCGGGGCTTTGCGCGCGTTGCTTGTTGGAGCAGGCCCATCAACTGCCGTTGGAGGATGAGCACGAGTGGGACGACGAGATCCAGGCGATCGCCGCCGCGTTTCCTCAGTTGGAGGTGCTCGAGCGGATCGGCCAAGGCGGAATGGGCGTGGTTTACCGAGTGCGGCAGCGCGCGTTGAATCGTGTTGTCGCGTTGAAATTGCTGCGCAGCGACCGCGCCGCACGGCCGGGGTTTAAGGAGCGTTTTCTGCGCGAGGCGCGGGCGTTGGCCGACCTGAGCCATCCGAACATCGTGACGATCCACGACTTCGGCGAAGTCGACGGGATGTACTACCTGCTGATGGAGCACGTCGACGGCGTCAACTTGCGCGAGGCGATGTCGGCGGGGCAGTTCACGCCCGAGCAGGCTTTGGCGGTGGTGGCGCCCATCTGTGAGGCGCTGCAGTTCGCCCACCAACGCGGCATCGTGCACCGTGACATCAAGCCGGAGAATCTGCTGCTGGATCGGAGCGGCGTGATCAAGATCGCCGACTTCGGGATCGCTCGAATGGCCGACGCGCCGGCGGTGGCTGTTTCGAATTCGGCGCGTGTGGACGAGGACGCGACGGGGCCGAGCGAGCTAACGAAGGACCTGTTGCTGGGCACGCCACGCTACATGGCACCCGAGCAACGTCGGGACGCGGCATCGGTCGATCAACGCTCGGACATCTATTCGCTGGGGTTGGTGCTCTATGAGCTGCTGACGGGCGAGCTACCGCCGGGGCGTTTGGAGCCTCCCAGTCGCAAGGGGCTCGATGCGCAGCTGGACGAAGTCGTGATGCGGGCGCTGCAGCAGGATCCCGAGCAACGATACGCGACAGCGCAACAGTTCACCGAGGCCGTCGAGCGTCTCTCGGAGAGCCTGGCGAGCACGGCGCTTTCCGTGCCTGCGGTTCCCCCGGTACGCTTCGGCGGCGACGGGCCTCGTCGGTCGTTTTGTTACCTGACGACGAGCGAGCATCTGGCCAGCCTCCGCTCGTGGATTTGGATCTACGCCGACAACGGCGAATTGTCGCTCGATGACAAACTGTTGTCATTTACCGGCGCCAAGGAGCAGTGGGAGATTCCGTTGGCTGCGGTGCAGTCGATTGAAGCGGGGCACTTTCATTGGCGCCACAAGCCGGGCATGCAGTGGCTCGAGGTGAGCTGGCGAGGAGAGGATGGCGCCGTTTGCCGGCGGAAGTTCGTGCCGACGGTGTCCGCAAGGACTCCATTCTGGGTCACCAATGAGCATGTCGATTCCTGGCGGCAGGCGATCCGCGATGCTGTGCTGCGCGCGACGGGAGCCGATGTGGACATCACCCCGGCGCGGCCAACGCAGAAACCGGCTCGCCGTTTCGGACGGGAAACCGGCTCCCCGCATGGCGGGGCGCACGGACTCTGGGCCGCAGTCGGACTCCTAGCCATCTGCTCGGCGGTGTTGGCGTTTGGGCTGGGGGCGACGTTGGCCGTCGCTTTGTCGATCGTGACTGCCATGTTGCTATTGGGCTTCGTGCTCGCGCCGAGGAGACACCCCGAGCGACGTGCGACCGTGGCGGGTTGCCTGACGGTGCTCGCCGTCGCCATGGGAACGGCGATGGTCGTCGCGACGATCTCCTATTTTCTCGCCCCACGTCCGCTGAGTTCGCCGGTGCTCGCCTCGGCGCAGGTCGAGGGCGCCACGGCGCGCGGCAACATTGTGGAGCTCGTGGTGCACCTGCGCACCTATGACAGTCCGGTTGAAATGACCATCGTGAATCGAGGCGAGCTGCCGGCGGCCGAGGAATCGCTGGCATTGCTCCGCGAACACCGCCGTGTGGACGAGACGACTCCGTTGGTGTGGCCCGGGATACCACGCTCAAGCTTGCACTACCCCGGACAATCTTCACGGATTACTCTCGCCATCGTGTGTCAATCGGCCGAGGCTGCGGAGTCCGCCGCGGCAACGGCCAGAGAAGTTCCCGCGATAACCTTGACACGCGACCAACGCGGTCATCCAGCGATGGTGTTACAACTGTTTGGCGTCGACGTCCGTGGAGAAGGAGATGGATTGGAGCACTGTGCCTTGACGTTCGCCGTTCCGATTGGCGCCAACTCGGAGCGGTTCTGCGAAGTCGTCCGTTCCTCCAGCGTCTCCCCGACCGCCATGCGAATCCAATGGGATTTGCAGACCAGTCGTCGCCGCAATCTCGAGTTGATCGAGAGCGATCAGCACATCGTGCAGCTCGGCAGGGACGCTCGTCGTTCCGGCAGTGTGTATGTGCTGCCGTTTTCGATTACCTTGGAGAGCCAAGGGCCCCGTTCGGTTCGCTACACGCAGCAGATTGCCGGGGTCAAGCAGACACGCACCTTGCCGATGTCGTATGCAGACGCGAGAGACCTGCTGGAAAGCCAGTCGCTGCAGACGGGCAAGCTGACGATCGGCGATGTGCACACGCTCTGCCGGCCGGGAGACAAGGTCGTGCAGATTCGCGTTTCCGCCGAACCGGCGAATGAGGAGACTTTTCGTTGACCTCCGACGCCGACGGTTTGGAACGAGTGCCCGAGGAACGTCCGGCCGCTGGTGGTGAGACGAGCGGCGCCGCGCCTTTCGAAGGAAACCCGCAGCGTCAGCGAGGGATCGACTCGCCAAGTCGCGCGGGCGCTCTACTGACGCTCGAGCGACTCTTCCAATTCCCGGACGTGCTCCGCTCTTCGCACGACCAGAGTCAGCTCGCACTCGTC
>JAGQPF010000163.1 GCA_020426845.1 Planctomycetales bacterium | reverse complement strand
TCCACGGGCTTGCGCCGGCTTGCGCCCGTGGCTAACGTCTGTCGCCCCTTCGGGGCTTTTGCGCTTGGGCGCGCGCGCCTACGCAATCCATGGGCTCGCGCCCATGGCTACCGTCTGTCGCCCCTCCGGGGCTTTTGCGCCTGGGCGCGCGCGCACAAGCCTCGCAAGGGGCTACGCTGAGGAAGGCTTTCAGCCTTCAATGAAACCGCCCGTGCAACGCACCGGAATAGAAACGGACGACAACCCGGGGGATGCCGGGCGCGCGCCCGTGGAGTCACGCGCGGCGCGCCCGTGAATTCGCTCGCGGCGCGCGCACAAGCCCCACAAGGGGCTACGGTGACGAAGGCTTTCAGCCTTCGATTCGTTGCCTTGCGCCGGAAAACCACCACTCGTCCCTGCTAACGATCTATTGCGTCTTGACGCCCCGATTGCGATTCCTCCTCACGGAGACGACTCCGTTTGGCCGAGCTTTTCGCTCACTGCGGCGATGGCAGCGTCGAACTTGGCGCGGACGGTGCCGCCTTGGACTTGGGCGGCGCGCGCACTATTCGATCGGGAGCGGAGCAGATCCAGCACTTCTTGCGAAGTGGGCGGGTGTTGGATGACCTCATCCATGGCGGCGCGGAAGACCTCAACGGGCATGGGGTGTGCAACGCGTCGCCATGCTTCCTCGTCGAAGTCCTGTGTGGCGGGATAGGCCGTTCTGGTTGGCGGGCCAGGGCCGCTCGACCGCTTGCCCAGAGCTGTCAGCAGGATTCGATACTGAGGGTCGACGTCCGGGCCGAGCTCTGCGTTCAGCTCCAGCATGCTGACGTAGAACTGCGAAACATCCCTTTCCGAGCGGAACCGCAGCGAAGCTCCCCCGAGTTCGTTCAGCGTCTTGAGCTGCTCTCGCGAAAGCAGCGGCTTTGTCTCACTGGAGTCCGTACTCTCGGACAACAACGCGGCGAGGCAGCTGACGGACCAGGCGATGGAGCTCGGATCCGTGGCCCACAACAGTTCGCCGGTCTGGTCGTCGGTCGTGGCGCGCGTCGCTAGCTCAAATGCGCTCGACGCGAGCTGGTCGCGAGGAGCGCCGGCGAGGTAGGACACCCAATGCAGCCATCCCGGTTCGGCCGTCTTCGTCGATTCGATCAATGAGCGGTAGTGCACGCGAATCAGCGTGAGCGGCAAGGTGGTTTGAAGATGCGAGGTGATCTCGTTGGGGGCGCCATGGTCGAGAGTCGAAGCAGCGGCGCCAAGCAGCACGTAGCTAAACAAGTTGTTGGGCTCTGACGGGTCGGCCATCAAAATGGCCGCGGCAAAGTCGGGCGACAGCTCGTGGAATGCACTGGGCAGCTGGGTCCAACGCTCCCCGCGACGTGGATATCCGCGCGCGGCATCCCGGGCGCCCGCCAAGTAATCCTTCAAGTTGTGGCGAGCAATCTCCAAGAGATGCTCCGTCGTCTCCAGCGGGAATTGCAATGCCCAGAGATGCATGTCTCGCTGTAGCTCCCGTCCTTTCTCGACGTCCGTTTGGTTGTCGACGAAGAACTCTCGGTGCGCGGCTTGCCATTTGGCGAACTGCTTTCCCAGTTCGGAGTCTGGACGCAGTCGTTGCGTCTCCAGTTCGGGCGGCAGCTTGCCTTCCAGTGCCAGCAACGCTTCCACCGTTTGCTTGACCCAAGGCGCGTTTTCGAAGTTGTCCAACTGGCTTGGGTTGAAGTGAACACGTTGCTCAAGTTGAAACGCAAGCCGTTCATGAAGTGCATGGGCCAATGGCGCATGCCAGCGGTCCGGGACCATGTTCAGATTCGCCAGACTGCGAATCAGCGGCAACCGAAAGTGGTCCGCGGCAGTCGGCTTCGTGGGCATCTGTCGGGCCACTGCGTCGAGCAGCTCGGCCAGGAACCGTCGAGGCGCCGATTGGTACACGGAGTTGTCGATCGCCTTTGCCTCTCGCAGTGACAGGCTCGCGGCTCGCGGCCCCATTTGCCGCAGAACGGCCAGCAGTGTTTGTTGCCACGATTGCTGGTACCGATGTTGGTTGGCGAGCTCCGACATTTGGGCGAGCGCATACGCCTGCTCGGCGGGGAACGGATACTGAGCGGTCTCCCACAATGCGCGATAGACGGCTCTCGACAGTGTGGGCGAACCCTCGGACAGCAGCTGGCGGTGCGTCTCGGTCGGCTGCTGTTTGAGTTGTGTCAATTGGATGTGAATGGCGCAAGCGCGAACCTCGTCGGGTTGGTTCGCCGCGGCGAGCGTGTCGACAATCTTGGGCACGTCCAACCAAGTTGCGGGCTTTCCGTCCAGCGTGGATGCCGCCAGCAGCAATCGTTTGGCGGAGTCGGATTGGGGCTCCGTGGAGTCAAGCAGTCGTGCGGAGAGCTCTCGGGCGGGCAATTCTTTCAGAGTGAGCACACAGGCCGACACGATATCAGTCCAACGATCCGCGATCGGCTGGAGTTGTTTCGCCGATGAAGAGGAACGCGAGGCCTGTCGAGTCGCATATGGATTGAGCGTTTCGCCGCGGAACTGTGCTCGCACGCGAAGTTGGCTTGCGAGCGCTCGTTGGTGGTAGGTCGCATAGTCGTCACTGACCGACGCCGAGCCAGCTTCGTTCTTGGCAATGACGTCGGCGAGGGTCTGGAAGGTGTGCCAATGTGTTGTTTCATTGCTGAGCAGCCCCAGTGCCTGAATGCCCTCGAGCAGTGTGGTGTGGTCTTGTTCACGCCGCACGAGGTCCGACCACTCGGAGAGCGTGCGGCCGCGGTGCGTCTCCTCGGGCGGCGCTGGCTCGGTGTCAGGCGTTAGTGTCGGCATTGGTGCAGGTGATAATGTTGACGCGGTGCCGGCAACGGCATTTTGGGCGGCGCCTGAGGGCGCCGGCTCGCGCGTGATTCGCACGACTTGCTGTTGCCCACGCATGATCGAAAGGCTGCGTGGTTCATATCGCACGTGGTCGGTGGCGCCGGCGATCTTTACTTCGTACGTGCCGACTCGCACGACGCTCTGGTCGGCGCCGGTTCGCACTTCGATCTGTTGGGCCACGCGCCCGTCGCGGATCAATTGCAGCTGGATCTGGTCGACCTCCGAGTCGATCCGCACAACGCCATCGCCGGAATTCAACCAGAACGTCAAGCCAGCGGCGCCACTGGCCGCCCCGGCCAACAGCAACCCTGCGGCGACGAGCCAGCTCGCCATGCGACGGGAAGGTTTCGTTGTTTCGATCGCGGCAATCGCTGCTCTTGGTTCGTCCTGTGAGACGCCCAGCAGATTGGGCGCCGACAACGGATGGGATGTGGCGGGCGCGGTGGGCGCCGCCTGCAGGGCGTCGCGAGCGACGGCGCCCAAATCTGCGGCCGCCCAAGGCGCGAGCAAGCGAGCGATCGCGTCGCTGCCCGATGGCCGGTCGCGCGGGGAGCGCTCCAGCAAGTTGCCCACCACCTGGCACAATTCCGGCGGCAAGTCGGCACGCAACTGCTCGAGCGGCTGCGGAACGCTTCCCGTCACGCGCTGCAAGTGATCGAGAATCGGGCGATCTTTGCTGCGACCATGCGGCGGCTTGCCGGAGAGCAGCCAATACAGGGTCGCGCCGAGTCCATACGTGTCGACTCGACTATCGATCGGGTCTTGCCCAGTGGCCTGTTCGGGGGCGATGTAGTCGAGCGTGCCGATCAGCCGTCCGGCCGTAGTCTCGTCGTGACAGCTGAGCCCGCCGTGTTCAAGTCGCGCCAGCCCGAAGTCGAGCACCTTCACTTCGCCCGCGCGAGAGAGCAGGATGTTGGACGGTTTGATGTCTCGGTGGATCACGTCCCGTTGATGCGCGTAGGCGATCGCGTCCGCGGCCGCGGAGATCAACGCACAGGCGACGCGGGCGTCGAGCGGTCCCAGGCGCCGCACCAGCTCCGCCAGGTTGATGCCGTCGATCAGCTCCATCACCAAGTAATAGGTTCCCTCCCAAACACCCGCGTCCACGGCCCGGACGATGCCGGGATGGTCAAGCTGGCCGGCGGCTCGCATTTCGAGTTGAAAACGCTGGATTGACTCCTCGTCCGCGGCGCGGGCGGCGGACAACACTTTGACGGCCACGGGTCGGTGCAACTGCGGGTGCTGGCTGCGATAGACGACGCCCATCCCGCCGTGACCGAGCACCTCTTCGAGCCGGTAGTGGTAGACCTGCGGCGGACGCGCCGGCGAGATCTTGAGAGGGGCATCGAGCTGCGGCAAACGACTCAGCCGCGCGAGGCACTGGCTCCAGTCCGGGTCCGCCGAGTGGGCGGCGTCCGCTGAAAATGGGCCCTGCTCCAGTCGCAAATGGCTGGTGAGCGAGTCGCCTTCCCGCTCCAACTGCCGAGCGAGTTGTTCGCAATGCCGGCAATCGCCGAGGTGCTGCTCAATCGCGGAACTGTCGTGATCGTCGAGCCGACCCAACAGATAGCTGGTCATTTGATCCGAGGAGATGCAGATCATCGTGCGACTCCGAGAGGCAAGCGGCAGGAGAACGGGCATGGCGAGGGTCAGCCGATCACGGCATGCAAGTACTAACGAAACCGTGTGACAGAAAATTGTCGTAGCACAGGCTGCCAGCCTGTGATTGTCGTGGCACAGGCTGCCAGCCTGTGAATGTCGTAGCACAGGCTGCCAGCCTGTGATTGTCGTGGCACAGGCTGCCAGCCTGTGAATGTCGTAGCACAGGCTGCCAGCC
>JAGQPF010000162.1 GCA_020426845.1 Planctomycetales bacterium | reverse complement strand
TGACCGCGACTTCGCGGCCTGCCAACCGGAAAGCCCAAACTTGACGGTCCGCTTATCCCGTCAATGTTGAAACGACGGATCGGACGCCGCCCCAAACTCGCGGTTGACCGCGACTTCGCGGCCTGCCAACCGGAAAGCCCAAACTTGACGGTCCGCTTATCCCGTCAATGTTGAAACGACGGATCGGACGCCGCCCCAAACTCGCGGTTGACCGCGACTTAGCGGCCTGCCAACCCGAAAGCACAAACTTGACGGTCTATTTATCCCGTCAAAGCCGCTTGATGGCTGGTTGAAAACACACCACCGGCAATTGGATTCGCCTTCGCATGGCGAGACAATGCTGTGCCGATTGCCGGAGCAGGGTGCTTGCGCCTAGCCGGGCATCTGCTACACTCGTACGATTACCGAGATTCGGTCCGGAGGTTTCCCGGCACTCGGCACCCCTTCATCTCCCGCGACACAGACAGGGCACACGTGGAAGGCGAATTTTTCGATCGCGCTAAGTCGATCCAGCAGCGAATCCTCCAACTTCGAGACAGTCTTTGACTGCGATGCCAAAACTGCTCGGCTGAAAGAGGTCGAGACACAAATGGCGGAGCCCGCTTTTTGGGACCATCAAGAGCGCGCCCAACAGGTGGTGGCTGAGCTGAAGTCGCTCAAGAGTGTCCTGGGTCCTCTGGACGACGTGCTGCGCGCCGCTCGCGATTTGGACGAGTTGCTGGAGATGGCCGACGAAGACGCCTCTCTGGAACGCGAAGTCGTGGCGGAGATCGAGAGGTTGGAGTCGACGCTCGAAGAGTTGGAGCTGAAGGCACTGCTGAGCGGCCCCTATGACAACACGGGGGCCATCCTTTCGATCCACGCTCGCGACGGCGGCACCGACGCCAACGACTGGGCGCAGATGCTCATGCGGATGTACACGCTCTGGGCCCAGAAGAACGAATACGACACCGCGATTCTCGACCTCCAGGAAAACGAGGAGGCGGGCATTCAGAACGTGACGCTGGCGATCCGCGGGCCTTTTGCCTACGGGTACCTCAAGAACGAACAAGGCATTCACCGCCTAGTTCGCATTAGTCCGTTCAACGCGGAAGGCAAACGCCAGACGAGCTTCGCGGCGGTGGATGTCTCGCCCGAGGTCTCGGACGCGGAGGAGGTGGAGATCGACGAGAGCGATGTCCGCACCGACACCTTTCGCGCCAGCGGCGCCGGCGGCCAGCACGTCAACAAGACGGACAGCGCGATTCGTCTGACCCACATCCCGACGGGAATTGTGGTGCAATGTCAGAACGAGCGCAGTCAGCACAAGAACCGGGCGTCCGCCTGGAAAATGTTGCGTGCCCGAATTGCTCGCCTGGAGGAGGAGCGGCGCGAGGCCGAGCAGGCTGACAAGTACAAGTCCAAGGCCCGGGTCGGCTTCGGCTCGCAGATCCGTAACTACTTCAAGCATCCCGACCAGCGAGTCAAAGACACTCGCACCAATCACTCCGAAGGCAACTTCGACGCGGTGCTCGACGGCAACATTCAGCCGTTCCTCGACGCCCTGCTGCGCTGGCAGGTGGGCAAGGACGAGTAGCCAGAACTCGCGCGGTCCACGGGACCACGCAAGGAAACCCGAAGCTTCAGCGAGGGATGGCGCCGCGAGTTCGCAATCACCACCACATGAATCCCGAAGCGGTAAGAGCGTCAGCGAGGGATGTCGTAGCGAGTTCGCGAAAATCTCGACTGCAATCATTCCCTCGGCGCAAGGAGACAGCTGATGTCACACGGCTTGGCGATCGTCTTTTGCGACGACGCGAATCCTGTCGTCGAGCTCGACGCGGTGGTCGCTGCGATTCGCCAACGCTGGCCGAACGCGGCGCTGTCGGATCTTGAGCCCGGTGAGGCGCTGGGGTTGTCGCTGGACGCCGTGCCGTTTGTGCTAGGAGCCATCCCCGCTCCCGTTCCGTGGGGCGACCTGAAGGAGGTCTGCGTCGAGAGCATGTTTTGGCCGGAGGCCGAGGAGACGCTGCGGGGGCATAAGAGCCATGTGCTGATCACCGCGGCGGACGATGCGGCGCCGCTGCCGAGATCCGAGACCCTGACCAAGTTGGTCACTGCCACTCTGGATGCGGTGCCCCAAGCTACCGGAGTCTACTGGTCGGACGCCGAGATGGTGATTGCCCCCAGAGTCTTCCGCGATTTTGCGGTCCAGGTGATGCCAGACGGCCCGCCGATCCTGCTGTGGATTAAGATGTGCCTGGGCCGCTCCCCCGAGGGTGGTTCCGCGGGTTATACCCAGGGCCTTGCCGCTTTCGGGCAGCGCGAGCTCGAGACGCTCAACGCCGATGAGGAGGCGGAAGTGCTTCTCGAGCGGTTCTGCATGATCAGCGAGCACCTGATCAATGATGGTGAGATTGCCGATGGCGAGATCGTCGAGTCGCGAGACGGCCGCGAGATCCGCGCCATCCACGGCCAGTCGTCCTATGGCCAGCAAGCTCCGGTGATCCGCTTGGAATACCGCTAGTGCCCCGTCAACAATAAAACGTTGGGTTGGCCAACGCCCAAGCTCGTGGCTCGCCACGACTTCGCGAGTTTTTCAACCCCAAAACGAAGGCTTGTCGGTCCGCTAGTCCCGCACGTTCCGCGAAGTCGCGGTAGGACTCGCCTACCCCCGGGCGCATCCGTTAACTTAGCGGCTGGTTGAACGAGAGCGACACCGCCACCTTTGACTTACTTATTTGGCTCGGAATTGCCTTATGTCGAACAATGCACAGCGAGAACTGGAGTTAATCAACGAAGCCAAAGCGAAGGGCACAGCGGCGACAGTCGCGACGTTCGTTCGCCTATCCGGTCCAGGGTGGCTGCAAGGCGCGATCACCTTGGGCGGAGGCTCGTTGGCCGGTGCGCTGTACTTGGGCGTGATCATGGGCTACCACATGATGTGGTTGCAGCCCGTGGCGATGATCCTGGGCGTGATCATGCTGAGCGCCATCAGCTACGTCACGCTGTCGACCGAA
Organism: Planctomycetales bacterium; assembly: GCA_020426845.1. GTDB lineage: Bacteria > Planctomycetota > Planctomycetia > Pirellulales > Pirellulaceae > JAGQPF01. Next base: position 33,611 of record JAGQPF010000162.1, on the reverse strand, counting down.
GAGCGTCCGTTTGGCGCGGTCAATCGGCACATCAGCCCGTTGCTGGGCTGGGGTTGGCTGATCGCCACCATTATGGCCAACATCGTCTGGTGCCTCCCCCAATTCGCGCTGGGAACCGCGGCCATTCAGCAGAACTTGGCCCCGTCACTCGCTACGCCCGATGGCAAGGTGATCGCCGCCGTCTCCTTGTTGGTGGCCGGCTCCATCGTCGTCTGGTTCTACGAGTCGGGCAGCTGGGGCATCAAACTCTTCGAGATCATTCTCAAGGTGATGGTCGGCATCGTGGTGCTGAGCTTCTTTGGGGTTGTGGCGGCGATGACTGCGAAGGGGCTGTTGCCATGGGGCGAGATCTTTGCCGGCCTCATCCCCAACCCCGCCTACCTGTTCAAGCCGGTGCCATCGTTGGCCGAGCCGATTGCCGCCGCCGGCGAGTACTCGCAGTGGTGGAGCGACTTGATCGCGGGCATGCAGAAAGACAAAATCATCACCGCCTTCGCCACCGCGGTGGGCATCAACATGACCTTCCTGCTGCCCTACTCGATGCTCCGCAAGGGCTGGAGCAGGGGACATCGCGAGCTCGCCGTGTTTGACCTCTCGATCGGCCTGATTGTGCCTTTTGTGCTGGCTACCGGCTGCGTCGTGATTGCCGCAGCCAGCCAGTTTCATGGCCATCCCAACGACGTGTTCGCGCTGGAGGTAGAATATGAAGCACAGCGACTGCAGGACCCCGACGCCAAGCCAAAGGCAAAGGAGCTGGGCGAGTACTTCGGCTTCCTGGACCAGCGGCTGGCACAGGCGATGGGCAAGGAGCAGTTCGCCAACCTGACGCCGGCCGAGCGTTCGGGGGCGAGAGCCGCTCTGCCCGAGGCGGATCGCAATTTGGCGGCCATGCTCGCCGGCCGAGACAATCTGGCGCTCGCCAAGACGCTCGCACCGCTGGTGGGCGAAGGTGTGGCTCAGAAACTGTTTGGCGTGGGCGTTGTCGGCATGGCCCTGTCCACGATCATCATTCTGATGCTGATCAACGGGTTTGCGTTTTGTGAGTTGCTCGGAGTCGAGCCCTCCGGCAAGTGGCACCGCGTCGGCACGTTCATTCCTGCCATCGGCGTGTTGGGACCGTTTGTATGGAGCAAAGCGGCGCCCGCGCTGGCCACGCCGACGTCGGTGATGGGCGGCGCCATGTTGCCGATCGCTTACTTCTCGTTCCTGCTGTTAATGAACTCGCCAACGCTGCTTGGCAAGAATATGCCGCGTGGAGTGGCGCGCGTCTGGTGGAATACGCTGATGATCTTTGCCACCGTCGTCGCCTCACTGGCCTCCGTCTGGGGATTGCTTGGCCGCACGCTGAGCATTGGCGACAACTACAAACTGCCGATCGGCAACATCGCCCTCGGCGCGCTGGCGGTCTTGCTGCTGTTGGGCACCGTCTCGTTCTTTGCCAAGAACGGCTCTCGGGCCGAGTAAGCCGCTGTCCACCGCTGTGAACCGCCTGATGCCGCTGTATTCCACCTGTTCCGCTCCGGGTCAAAGGGAGTTGTCCGATGTCTGAAATGCCCCGCCGAATGACGGTTCATGCGGCACGCCAAGCCGAGGCGATCGGCCAACAAGTCACCTTGCAAGGCTGGGTCCGAACTCGCCGCGACAGCAAGGGTGGCTTCAGCTTTATCGAGCTGAACGATGGCAGCTGCATGGGCAACATTCAGATCGTTGCCGACAACTCGCTCGAGAATTACGAGTCGGAGGTCAAGCGGCTCGCGGCCGGATGCAGCGTGTCGGTGCAGGGCGAGATCAAGTCCTCCGGCGGCCAGGGGCAGGCGACCGAGATGCTTGCCGGCAGCATCGTGGTGCATGGCTGGGCAGATCCCGAGTCGTATCCGCTGCAAAAGAAACGGCACAGCTTCGAGAAGCTCCGCGAGTGGGCCCACTTGCGGCCTCGCACCAACACCTTCGGCGCCGTGATGCGAGTTCGCAACTGCATCTGCAACTCGATCCACCAGTTCTTTCAGGAGGACGGCTTTCTCTACGTCCACACGCCGATCATCACCGCCAGCGACTGCGAGGGCGCGGGCGAGATGTTCAAAGTGACCACACTGGATCTAGCCAACGTCCCGAAGGGTCCCGCGGGTGTCGACTTCTCGCAGGACTTTTTCGACCGGCCTTCTTATCTCACGGTGAGCGGCCAGTTGGAGGCCGAGATCTTCGCCACGTCGCTCGGCAAGGTTTACACCTTTGGCCCGACGTTCCGCGCCGAGAACTCCAACACCTCCAGGCACCTGGCCGAGTTCTGGATGATTGAGCCGGAGATGGCGTTCTACGATCTGAACGACAACATGGACCTCGCCGAGCGTTTCTTGAAACGCATCTTCAGCGACGCCTTGAGCCAGTGCGCCGAGGATATGCAGTTTTTCAACGAGCGAATCGACAACAGCGTGCTGGAGACGCTCAGTCAGATTGTCGACAGCCAATTCGTGCGGATGACCTACACCGAAGCGATCCGCGTGCTCGAAGCATGCGGCCAAGCGTTCGATTACCCAGTCAGCTGGGGATGCGATCTGCAGAGCGAGCACGAGCGATACTTGACCGAACAACATTGCAAGTCGCCGGTGATTCTGACCGACTACCCACGGACGATCAAGCCGTTCTATATGCGCGTCAACGACGACGAAAAGACCGTCCGAGCGATGGACGTGCTGGTGCCCAAGGTGGGCGAGATTATCGGCGGCAGCCAGCGCGAGGAGCGACTCGACGTGCTCGAGAGCCGCATGGCCGAGCAGGACCTCAACCCCGAGGACTATTGGTGGTACGTCGACCTGCGCCGCTTCGGCACCGTGCCTCACTCGGGATTTGGCCTTGGCCTGGAGCGCGTGGTGCAGTTCGTGACCGGAATGGCCAACATCCGCGACGTGATTCCTTTTCCGCGGACGCCGGGGAGCGCCGAGTTCTGATTCTATCTCCGATCTTTTTCGCACGATCGGCGAACGGCATCCTCGGCTCATCTTGCGCCATTTTGCGCCGTGTTGGCCAATCAATCGGCCCAGCCGTAGCGAACGATGCAGTAGAATGCATTGAACAGATCTTTGAGGCCGATCTTCTTGCCCTCGCGATAGCCTCGCGCGTTGTAGGAGATCGGGACTTCCGCAAATCGGCAGCCGCGGCGAGCCAACTTGGCGGTCACCTCGGGTTCGAATCCGAAGCGGTCTTGCTGCAACGTCACCTTCGCCAGCCACTCCCGGCGAAACGCCTTGTAGCAGGTTTCCATATCGGTCAGGCGCAGTCCGGTGAAGCAGTTCGAGGACCAGGTGAGCAGCCAGTTGCCGAAGCGGTGAATCCAGGACGGGTCCTGCTCGCCTTCGAGAAAACGCGAGCCGTAGACGACGTCTGCCTCGCCGGACAGCAGCGGGCCCAATAGGCCAGGTATGTCGCCCGGGTGGTACTCGAGGTCCGCGTCTTGGATCACGACCACGTCGCCTTTGGCGGCGGCGAAGCCGGTCCGCAAGGCCGCTCCCTTGCCCTGGTTTCGCTCGTGGTAAATAACGGTGACATCGCCGGCGCGCTCGACATCGCGCAGCAGCTCCCGCGTGCCGTCCGTGGAGCAGTCGTCAACCAAAATCAGCTGGCGCCGCATCGGCAACTGAGCGACCTGAGCGAGCAGTTTGTAGAGCGTCTCGCGCTCGTTGTAGACGGGAATCACGACGGACAGCAAGAAACTTTCCGGCACTTCGAACGGAGGCGGCTCGATGGGAGGGGCCTGCTCGCTTGACAACAGCGACGCCAGCGATTCGAGCTCGTCCAATCGCGACTCGACCTGGCGAATCAGCTCGCAAGTCGCGTCGATTCTCGGCAGCGGAGTGGCTTCGGGTTGCGCCGACTGGCCGGTGAGATCGGTGTTCACTGTCATGATTCGGTCACTTTCAATGAGCGAGTCGCCGCATTGCCGGCGGGAGCGAGGTTGGCGGCGCGTTGACGCGCAAGGGACTCGGTATGGGCGGCGTTGGGTCGAGGCAGCGCCGGCCAGGGGCTGATTTGATGGTTCGGCAGGCCATGGATCTTTCGCGCTGCCGGCGGAACGAAATTCTTCGAAGCGGGGTCGTCGCATTCATCGCGGCGGCCAAACAGTTGGCACAGGCGGTCTTGGTACAGCAGCACCCAACGATCGCCTTCGCCATTCATCACCTTCACTGCATTTGGCATAGCGCGGTCGATCAGCACGAGATTCGGGCGCGGCTCGCCATTGAGCAAGGCTGTCTCGTTGGCCGGTGGAGAGTCGGGACTGCGGTTGCGGAAGCGGGAGTGCACGCCCTCGGCGAAATCGAAGTACTGGTCGACGACCGCTTGCGGATAACACGTGCGGAAGCGTCCGTCGAAGGCAACATCCAAGCGAGGTGTGTCCGCTGGCGCGTCGGGATGCTTGCCGAACGCGGCAATCGCATACTGCCCCCAGCGCAGCTGGGACAGCAAACGCCCTTCCAGTCGATGGTCGGTGATGAACTGAAACGCGTCGACAGGGTAGTTGTCGTGACGCACCGGGATCTGTCTCACTTGCTGAAACAACGTCGCTCCCAGCAGGGCCACGACGCCGGCCAAGCCGATTCCGAACGCTCGCTTGGAGCCTCCCGTCAGGCTCTCTCCGATGGTTCGCTCGTCGCAGCCGATTCCCAGTCGTTTGAGCATGGAGTCCCAATAGGGAAGCATCCAGAAGCCGAACAGCAGTGACAGAAACACGACATGGCGTCGGTGCTCCACGGACTGCCAGAGCGTCAGCCCGACGACTGCCAAATGCGCCCAATCGCGGCGCTGGCGAGCGCCGAACACCGAGGCCGCGATGGCCGCCACCAGCGCCCAGAACGGCGCCCAAGGCAAGGTGAGCTCGGGCGGACGCCACTCGATAATCTCCGGCCGGGCCTCGCCCAAGGAACGCATCAGCCACTGGTGCAGCTCCACGCCGTAGGGATTCAGCAGCGTCGCCAATCCGCAGCCAACCGCAAAAGCGCCGAATCCGAACGGCGCTTGCCAGCAGCTACCGGCTCGGTCGGATCCTGCGCGGCGGAACGCAAGCATTGATTCGGCGGCGCGCAGCCCCAACAGCGCGACGAGAACGCACCAGCCCGCGAGAAACCCGCCATGCGTGTTGGTCCACAACGCGAACAACGGCACGCACGGCGCCAGCTTCCACAATGTCTCGCGGATCGCCGGGCGAGCCGGCTGCCAGCTCGCGAACGCTCGGTCAATCAACGCGATCATCGCGGTGAAGTAGATGAACGAGAACAGCTGTGGCCGCAGCGTCCAAAACAGCATCATGTTCGCCGCCACCAGCATGGCGCCGGTGTAGGCGGCCACTTGCCCCACGCCCTGGCGCTCGGCCACTCGCAGCACCAGCCAAAGTGTCCCGATGCCGGCCAAACATTTCAATAACAGCAACGCGCCCGGCCCAAGCCAGTCGACGCCGAGCGCGAACGCCAACTCGGCGAGGTTCTCGTGGTTGATCCAGCGATAGCCGACTGCCGTGTAGTTGTAGTTCGACTCGGACGGCAGGCCGCTGGCCAGCACGTCGCGGCCGTACTGCACGTGGCCCCAAAAATCGGGGTCGGCCAGCCCCTTGGACAAGGCGATGCCGCAGACCAGCAACAGTGCCCAACGCAACATGCGGTCCAGCCAAGCTGCTGGCTCCGAGGGCGGTTGTGTCATCGTGTTCATAAGTTCGCCTCGTCGGCCCTCCCTTGCATTTGCCCCTGGCGAGACTTGGCGGCCTCGCGCGAACTGGCTGTCCCGGCATAGGCAGGCCAAGCCACGTGCCCCTGCTCTTTCGTTCGTCTCCCCACGGGATCAATGCGAATGCTGCGCTGCTCGGGCGCCACATACGTCGCCTTGCCCGGATCGTTGTAGCGGTCCGACCGGCCCCAGAGCTGGGCCGTTCCATCTTGGTAGAGCAATGTCCAGGCTGAACCCTGTCGCAACATGACAAGCTGGCCGTGAGGCTGAAATCGGTTGATCAACACCAAGTCGGCCGCCTGGCCCAGCGGTTGGCGGTAGTACAGCGCGCGGGCCTCGTCGAACTGGTGGTCGCTCGCCACATGGCGGTCTTTCACATTGCCAAGCACGAAGTCGAAGTGGGCGTCGACCAGCTCCTGGGGATAGCAAGTGCGAAAGCGGCCGTCGAACGCCACTCGCACTCGCGGCTCGGCATCCGGCGCGCCGAATGCGCCGATCAAGTATTGGGCCCAGTTGAATGTGACGACCAGGTTGCCACCCAGTTGTCGGTCGGCCATGTACTGCACCGCGCCGACCGGAAATTCGTCTCGTTCGACGCGGACGACTTGCAGGCGGTCGTAAAGACGCATGCCAAGCAGCCCCAGGGCCAGCAGCAGTCCGCCCGCCATCGCTCCGGCGATCCAAGTCGGCATGGGCGCCGCCTCGCGCTCGTCCTCGCTCAGTCCCCAGCGGGACAACCAGGACTGGATGTGACGCGGCAACCAAAAACCGATCGCCAACGCCAGGAATGGAATGTGGCGTTGGTGCTCGAGTGCCTGCCATAAAGTGATCAGCAGGATGACCAAGTGAGTGAAGTCGTGACGTTGGCGAGTCAGCGTCAATGAACACGCTAAGACGCCCATCAGCAGCCACAGGGGCAAGGCGAGAGAGTTAAAGAAGTTCGGCGGGTGCCACTCGTTGATTTCGGGCCGTGGCTGCCCCAGGGACTCCAGCAACCAGAGATGCAGCTTCACACCATAGGGGTTGATCAGCGTGGCGAGCACCACTGCCAGCGCCATCAGGGCCAGCCTCGCCACGAGTCCGGTTGCCGCCGCACCGCGTTGGTACATCGCCTCGATGGCTCGCAGACCAAGGTAGGCGATGAAGATGCAGAGTCCCGCGACGAAGCCGCCATGTGAGTTGGCCCAAACGCAGAACAGGGGCACAGCCCACCACAGCCGCTTCAGCCGCGTCAGCGAATATTTCAGAGTGTCGCGCTCCGCGCTCAGCTGCCATTGGCCCGACCAGCCGTCGAAGGCATGTTCCAGCAGCCCCAGCATGACCGCGAAGCCGAAGAACGACGCGAGCTGGGGCCGAATGCTCCAGTGATAGCTCAGATTGACCGCGATCAGCAGCGTCAGGCCGCAGGAGACCATCAGCCCGGCGCCCTGTCGTCGGGACGAGCGAATGATGAGCCAGAGAGCCGTCAGCCCCAGCAGACACTTCCCTGTCATCAACGACCAGCCACCCAGCCGGGCCAGCAGGGCCATGGCCAGCTCGGCGAGGTTCTCGTGATTGATCCAGCGATGGCCTTCGGCCGTGTAGGAGTAGGTGGTTGTCCGGGGCAGGCCGTCGTTGAGCAGATCGTTGCCGTACTGCACATGCCCCCAAAGGTCCGGATCCGCGGAGTTGGGCGAGACAGCAATGGCCGCCGCCAACATGGTCGCCACCACAATCCCCGCGGACAGCCAGCGGGCGCCGCCATCGCTTGACGAGGCGGGCAAGTCGTGAGTCGGGAGGTGAGCATTCCCTTGATTCATAGCGATAGCGACGCTCGTGGCTCTTGCGGTGCGAACGGTCTCCAGCACGCAGAAGCCGAGTAGAGCGGGCGCCAGTCTGGCTCGGTTCAAATCCGAATGTGGATTCGAATGCGAACTGACCGCCCCCCGCCTTGGCCATGTCACGCCCGTTGCGAGCCGTGGCCTCCAATCGCCTCCTGACCCCGAGAAATTCGGGCTCGCAAGTGTAGCTCCGAGGTTTGAAAGCGGCCTTGAAATCGGTCACGCCCCGCCGTTGGGACTGCATTTATGGGGCAAAGTCGGCGGCTGGCGCCGGTTCTGACGGTTGTCACGGTCGCCATCCATCGGGAAAATGCAGTGCGGCCGCGCCACGGCCCGTGCCCATCCCTTCTTTTTCTCACTTCTTCTCCCTAGCTGACACGAACTTGTCATCCAATTCCCCGCCCGCGAATTCGCCAGCTTCCACGTCGACGTCCGGCGCGACCAAGACGGGATCGGCGTTGGCGCTGCTGATGTTCTTGCTTGTCGCCTTGGCGTTGGGGTCGTGCATGTTCGGCGGCGTGTCGGGGACCGAGTTCAACCCCTACACGTTCCAGTCGCGGCACTTTAGCTATTTCGAGGCGCCGCTCATCGGCGTGCAGCTGGGGCCAACTCGGCATACACCGGATCCCGGCGATCTGCAGCAATGGATCATGCAGGATCAAAAGCTGCTGGCGCCATCGGCGACAAGCCGCTGGGATCTCTCCGAAGGCAATCGCAACGGGCTGCCGACGAGCTACGGCCCCGCCTATCCGTTGCGACAGGCAATGCAATTTCGTGGCGACAACGGCGACCTCACTTGGCTCAGCTGGTCCGAGAGCCATCCGAAATTGGCGAGGGTTCTCTGGCCGAGGATTGCGTGGCTTGGGCAGCAGGAGCTTTACCTGCTCGTGCCGGACTTGCTGGCCTTGGCCCAATCGGCTTCCCGACAGAGTGTCGGCGAGTTCACGGCGACCTGCGACACTTGGCTGGAAGAGCACTTGTTGGAGGCCGCGACTTGGCTGGAGGCCGATGACCAAGACGAGCGTTCGGCCGCTGTGCGAGTTGCCGCCATCGCGCGGCCCTGGTCGCAACTCGAGCGGCCGACTGACGCGACCGGGACACCTGGCCCGCCGCCAGCGGAGCCGAGCGATGCCCCGTCGGGCGCGTCGGATGGCGCATCGGATGGCGCGTCGGATGCCCCGCTGCCGCCCTTGGAAGAGTAACCCGCGCCCTCATCCGCGCCCTCTCGCGATCGGCCCGAAGCTTTGGTTTATCTCGACAACAACTCAACGACTCGCATGGCGCCGTCCGTCGCCGAGGCGATGATGGACTGTCTGCGCCAGCGGCTGGCCAACCCGGCCAGCAGTCATCGGCTCGGACAGCAAGCTCGACGGCGTCTGGAGTCGGCGCGGCAAGCGATTGCCGGCGCGGTGAACGCTCGACTCGACCTGCATCCCCCCGACCGCGTGCTGTTGACCAGTGGCGCGACGGAGGCCAATCACCTGGCGCTGCGTGGGATGGCGGCGCTGCGTCCCGGCGCCATTGTCGTGTCATCGATCGAGCACCCCAGCGTCCGTGGTTGCGCGGATCAGCTCGCGGAATCGGGACGGGAAGTGCGCGTCGTCCGCTGCGACTCGCGTGGCGTGATCGACCTCGGGCATTTGGAGGAGCTGCTTGCGCCGCCGGTCGCCGTCGTCTCGTTGATGCTCGCCAACAACGAGACGGGCGTGGTGCAGCCGATTGGCCAGGCGGCGCGGCTTTGCCGAGCTACGTCGGCGCCACTGCACTGCGACGCGGTGCAAGGCATCGGCAAGCTGGACGTCGACTTTCGGCAGCTCGACGTCGACGCGATGACGTTCAATGCGCACAAGCTGCACGGGCCGGTGGGCATCGGCGCCTTGGTGTTGCGCGCGGGCGTTCAGGTGGCGCCATTGATGCGCGGCGGCGGCCAGCAACTGGGCACGCGGCCAGGCACCGAGTCGGTGGCGCTGGCTGTTGGCTTCGCGGCGGCGCTCGAACTGTGGCAGCAGACGCCCGCAGACCATCGCCGACGGCTCGCAGTTCTGCGCGATGAATTGGAGGCGTGTCTCGCCACGGACGCCGACGCTGTTGTGGTCGGTGGCGCGGCGGCTCGCGTGCCGCACACATTGAACGTTGCCTTTCCCGGCATCAATCGCCAGGAGCTGCTGCTTGCGCTGGACGTGGCGGGCATCGCTTGCTCCACCGGCTCGGCATGTGCGAGCGGTTCGAGCGAGCCCTCTCCGGTGCTGCTGGCGATGGGGCTCGCCGAGCCCATAGTGGAAGGCGCCATTCGACTCAGCCTGGGCCTCGACACCACGGAGGAGGAGGTGCGGCAAGCGGCTCGTCAGATCGTCTCGGTCGTCGCCCGGCTGCGTCGCTGACGCTGACGTGACAGCCACGCACGCGTAGAATACTTCGACACACATCCCACTCAATCGAAGAGGCAGCCAGCATGAATACGCTCTTGCTCTGGCTGGCGGCGATCGCCGGCCCGGTGGCGACGACGCCAACCTCCGTGGCGCCTTCCGAGGCGCCGTCGGATGCCTGGGTGGATGGCTCGTTGCTGTTGCTGCAGGACAGCAACTCGATTGTGTCGGCCGTCACCGACTCGCGGATCACTCACGTGGCGATGCTGTTCCACCCACCGGGAGCGTCCGCCCCGCTTGTTTTCGAGGCAACGCCCGCGCGAGTCAGGCAAGTTTCCCTGCCGGACTACTTGCGAGAAATCGCCGTGTTGAATGAGCGTCGGCGCCAGCCGATGTCCGTTTTCGTGATGACGCCGCGCCGCGATTTTTCGACCGACCAAGTCGAATCGATGCTGACTTATGCTCGTCACTCGATCGGCAGGCCCTATTCCGTAAAAGGCTATGTGCGGGACCGCTCGGCGGAGGGCGTGCATTGCAGCGAGTTCGCCTCGCGGGTGTTGTGCGCCACGGAGCGGTACGCATTTCACAACCACCATCGCATCACTCCGGTGCGTCTGCGCCACCTGCTTCGTTTTTCTTACCGCGCGCCTGTTTCGCTGCAACTGCCTGCGGCGCCGAAGCAATCGTGGTGTGCCGAGACAGCGGACTGCTGGGGCGATTTTTGCGGCTGGTGCGGCTGGGCGTGCGTGGAGTCGTGGCGTTTCCGCCGGTGAGTTCTGCCGGCTCCCGACGGATTAATGCCCTTAAACAACGGGCTGGCCGCTATCCCAAGCTCATGGATCGCCACGACGTCACGAGCTTCAGCCCTCCTGCCCCCCAGCCGAGGCTTGATAGTCGCATGTGGTTTCGGGTCGCATGTGGCCAAAAAAGTCCTGTAGTTGCTTTTATTATTTTGCGCGTCGGCTATACTGCCCGGCGTAAGCAGGATGTTCGTCCGTTTTTCGGATGCAGCTGACCGGACCCTGTCAGCAAACGAATCGGCGCGCTACGGCGCCACCGGCACAAGATTGTCGGCGGTCAGCCTCGCCATTCCCCTCGCATCGATCCATCACATGCTCCCCATCCTGTTCGCCGCCATGATTTGCGGCGCACCGACCGAAACGTCTCCCGCTCCGCAGAGCGAGCCGGCCCTCCAGCAGTTGGTGGGTCAGTGGCGCGGCGTGGGGCAAGTGCGACGCGGCTCGACCCAGGGGGCTTGGCAGGTCAAGGCGGACTGGAAATGGGATCATGGCCCGGCCGGACAAAAGCGATCGGCGTCCGCCTTGCAATACGACGTGACATCGGGTGGCAAGTACCTGAAATCCGCCAAATTGTCAAAAAATGCAGCCGGACAGTTGCAATTGGTGATCGGCGAAGTAGTCTTTGAAACTTCCCGGGACGCCCCGGCGGGCTCCTTGATGTTCGAGACGTCAAAGCCGTTGGAAAACGGATTGGCCCGAGTCTCCTTCCGGCTGGTCGCCCGCGGCGATCGACTCGTGATGCGACTCGAGCGGCTCACACCCGGTGGGCGTTATTCGCCGTTGGGCGAGGTTGGCTTCACCCGCGAGGGAAGCAGCTTCGGCAAGGGCCAAACCTATGTGGAATGCGTGGTCACGGGCGGGCTGGGAACGATTCCGGTTCGCCACAAGGGAGTGACGTACTACGTGTGCTGCACTGGGTGCAAAGAGTACTTCGAGGAAGATCCGGAAGAAGTGCTCGCCGCTTACCGCCAAAGATTGGCGGAAGCGAAGCGGGAAAAATGAAGCAGGATCGTTCGAAGGAAGGCAGTCCTTCGACGCTTCGTTGCCCGTATCACGCGCAGGCTGCGCGCGTTCTTTCCTCACAGGAAGTGAAGCAATTTGCGTGTTTTGATCGCAATACCGTCATGGTTGTCAAGGTTTTCCGATTAGGGTACTTAAACTCTATGCGAGGGATTGGCAAGCAGGGCTTTCTGCTGAGAATAGCGGTTTTGCGACAGCTAGGTAGAGAAGGGATGCTCGCAGCGGGAAGCCTGCGAGCAAGGAATTGGCGACCTGAAAAGCCGTACGGCTTGGGCACTATTGCCATTTGCCAGGGCTCGCATCCCGACTCGCAACTTTGATTTTCCTCTGTGTCCCCTTCTACTTTTTCTGGGAGTGCTGCATGATGCGTCGGATTCTGTCAGCAGCGATGTCGGTTCTGCTTCTGACATCGGTGGTTCAAGTTCAAGCAGGTGATTGTGGCTGCGGCCAACCGGTTTCTGCCGGTTGCGGCAGCGGATGTGGCGCCGCGGTGAGCGGCGGTTGTGGTACGGCGGCGTGCGGGTCGTCGGTCGTTTACGAGACGCGTACGGTCATGGTCCCCACCTGGACGACCGAGACGCGGATGCAAACGGTCACCCGTCATCGCCAAGAGCAGCGTCAGCGCACGTCGACCGTCATCAAGACGGTTCCGGTGACGCGCCAGGTCGAGCAGTCCTACACCGAAATGGTGCAGGAGCAGCGCACCCGGACCGAGACCTATCAGGTCCGCGTCCCGGTTCAGCGCCAGGTCGAGCAGTCCTACACCGAAATGGTGCAGGAGAACCGCACTCGCACCGAGAACTACACGGTCAGCGTGCCCGTGCAGAAGCAGGTCGAGCAGACCTACACGGTGATGGAGCAGCAGCCCCGCACCCGCACCGAGACCTACATGGTGCAGGTCCCCTCGACCCGCGAGGTGCAGCAGACCTACACGGTCATGCAGCCCGAGCAGCGCACTCGCACCGAGACCTACACGGTCAGCGTGCCGGTGCAGAAGCAGCTCGAGCAGACCTACACGGTCATGCAGCCCGAGCAGCGCACCCGCACTGAGACCTACACGGTGTGTGTCCCCGTGACCACCCAGCAGGCTCAGAACTACACTGTGTCGGTGCCCTACGAAGAGGCTGTGACCCAAAACTACACCGTGATGGTGCCCCACACCGAGACCCGCACGGGCACTCGTTCGGTTTGCACCACGGTTCCCGTCACGACCTACCGCACGGTTACTCGTGACCTCGGTAGCTATCAGACGGTCACCGAAGGTTGTGGTGGCTGCGGCGGCGCGGTTTCCGTTGGCTCGGCTTGCGGTGGCTCCGCTTGCGGCGGTTGTGGCTCGTCCTGCGGCAGCTGTGGTGGCTGCGGCGGTTGTGGCTCGGCTTGCGGCGGTTGTGGTGGCTGCGGCGGCGCGGTTGCCGCGAACTGCGGTGGCTCGGCTTGCGGCGGTTGTGGACAGGTGACTCGCCAAGTGTGGGTTCCCAACGTTGTGTCCGAGCAGGTTCCCTGCACCACTTACCAGCGTCGTCTGGAGCAGGTTCCCTACACCTACAACGTGACCGTCAACCAGCCCGAGCAGCGTACTCGTACGGTCAACGTCACGAAGTACCGCACCGAGCAGCGCACCCGCATGGTGAATGTCACCACGCAGCAGCAGGAGCAGCGGACCCGTGAGGTCAGCTACACCGTCTGTGTTCCGGTCGAGAAGACTCGCACGATCAACGTGACCGAGTACCAGACCGAGACTCGCAGCCGCGAGGTGCCCTACACCGTTTGCGTTCCGGTCGAGAAGACTCGCACCGTCACGGTGACCGAGTGCAACACCGAGACTCGCACTCGCGAGGTCAACTACACGGTCTGCGTGCCGGTCGAGAAGACTCGCACCGTCACGGTGACCGAGTACACGACCGAGAACCGCACTCGTGAGATCCCCTACACGGTCTGCGTGCCGGTTGAGAAGACCCGCACCGTGACGGTCACCGACTACAAGGTCGAGGATCGCACTCGTGAGGTGGCTTACACCGTTTGCGTGCCGGTTCAGAAGACCCGCACGGTGAACGTGACCGACTACCAGAAGGTTGCCGAGCCCGTCACCGAGACCTACACCGTCTGCGTTCCTTACACCGAGGAAGTTGCAGTTCAGGTTCGCGTCTGCAAGCAGGTTGCTCAGACCGTCACGGTTCCCGTGACCGTCAGCGGCGGCTGCGGCAGCTGCGGTGGTAGCTCGAACGGCTGCGGCGGTTGTGGCACCACCAGCGCTTGCGGTGGTTGCGCTTCCAGCTGCGGTGGTTGCGGCGGTTGCGGTTGCTAAGTGAAGATTACCGGATCGTCGACGACGGCCCTCGCGGTTGCAGTCGAGATTCAGTAGCAGAACGATGAAACGAGGCCGGACGGCATAGCTGTCCGGCCTCTTTTCGTTCGTGGACCACAAACACACAAGTCATGCTTGTGGTTTGCTCGAATTGACAGCTCCATCAATCCCTAGTGCCCCGTCAACACTTAAACGTTGGGTTGGTCGCCGCCCCAACCTCGTGGCTCGCCACGATTTCGCGAGTTCTCCAACCCCAAAACGAAGGCTTGACGGTCCACTAGTGTTGATGGCCCGCGTGCCCCTCGTGATCGTGGGCCATCTCGCCTCGATAGGACTTCCCGGCGATGGTGACGACCAATTTCGGTTCTGCGCCCGGCTCGTCGATCGCATGGGCCAGCGTCTCGTCCTTCAGCAGGAAGCGGGATGACTTGCCTTCCGGGTCCCCGGCATCGGGATCAGCCAGGAGCTTGAACTGCTCGGGCTTGCCATCGTGTGTGAGGTTGACCATCAGCTCGCCGGCGTCGATGGGAGTCTGCTTGGCGGCGCCGCTGTCCAAGATATAGATCGTGACGGACGAGTCATCATGCAGCAATTCGGCATGATACTCCTCGTTGCCGAGCTCGATCAGCTCTCCGTGATGCGGGCCCTCGGTCGGATGGCCTTCGGCAGCGTGATTGTGCCCATCGTCGTGACCTGACGTGGTTTGCTGCGCGTCACCCGAGCAGCCGGTGGCCAGGCCGAGCAAACTCACGGCAATCGCAAAAGTGGCAAGATTCGTTCTCATGACAAACTCCTGGAGGGGAAAACACTTGTGGGACAGTGAAAGGGACAATTGCAATTCGATTAGTGCGCGGTGTTACGCCGCCACGGCTTCTTCGACGAGAGCCACTTCGCTTGACTCTTCACCAACCACGCGTTCGGCTTCGCGGAGGCCGATTAGCCAGAACAAGGCCGGATGGACGAAGAAGTCGAGCAGCGTGCTGCTGATCAGGCCGCCGAGGATGACTGTGGCGACGGGGTAGAGGATCTCCTTGCCCGGCTCGCCGGCCGCGAGCACCAGCGGCACAAGCCCGATTCCCGAGGTGAGCGCCGTCATCAACACGGGCGCCAATCGCTCAAGGCCCGCTCGCACGATCATCTCCTTGCTCCAACCGGCGCCCTCGTACTTCACCAAGTGCAGATAGTGGTTGATCAGCAGGATGCCGTTTCGCGAGGCGATCCCCGCCAGGGAGATGAAGCCCACCATGGCCGCGATCGTGAGCGTCTGCCCGGTGACGACCAACGCCGCCACCGAGCCGATGAACGCCATCGGCAGCGCCATCATCACTTGCAGCGACAGATTGACGGACCGGAACATCGTATAGAGCACCAGAAACACGCCGATGAGCGACACGACAAACAGTGCGGAGATGACTCGTGACGCCGACTGCTGGCTCTCGAATTGGCCGCTGTACTCGACGAAATAGCCGGTTGGCAGTGACTCCACGACCGGCCGCACGCTCCTCTGGATATCCTTGACGACATCGACAACGCCGCGGTCGGCCACGTTGCATTGCAGCACAATGCGTCGCCGCACATCCTCGCGGTTGATGGTGTTGGGCCCGCCCGCTTCGTAGATTTTCGCAACGGCCTCGAGCGGCAGCTTGGCGCCGTCGTCCAAATCGATGGCCAGCCGGCGCAGGGCCTGCAAGTCCTCGCGATAGTTCTCGTCGAGCCGGATCAGCAAATCGAAAGTGCGCTGGTCGGACAACACTTCCGAGACGACCTGGCCATTCATGGCGGTCTCGACAAACTCGTTGACGTCGGCGGGCGTGATACCGTATAGCAGCAGTTGGTCGCGATTGAGTTCAATCCGCAGTTGCGGGATCGTCACTTGCGGCTCGACGAGCAGGTCCGTCACGCCCGGGACGGTCTCCATGGCCGCTTTCACTTCATCCGCTTTTCGACGCAGTGTTTCCAGGTCATCGCCATAGATTTTGATGCCAATCTGAGCTTTGACTCCCGAGAGCATGTGAGAGATCAGGTGGGAGATCGGCTGCTCCACGGCGGTCACGATGCCGGGGATGTCGGCCATCGCTTCGCGGATCTCGTAGAGTTGTTGTTCGCGCGTGCGCGGCGACTCGGGGTCCAGTTCCAGAATCAATTCGCTCATGTTCACGCCTTC
Organism: Planctomycetales bacterium; assembly: GCA_020426845.1. Lineage (GTDB taxonomy): Bacteria > Planctomycetota > Planctomycetia > Pirellulales > Pirellulaceae > JAGQPF01. The sequence continues at coordinate 17,427 of JAGQPF010000162.1, read as the reverse complement.
GGCGTGCTCGTCAAGCTCGGCCCGCCCGGTGCGGCGAGCCAGTTTGACGATGTCGTCGATGCCGCGGAGCCGCTCTTCAACGCGTCGGGCAATGGAGTTCGACGTCTCGAGCGATGTTCCCGGCGGCAGCACGACGTTCAGCTGCACGGCGCCTTCGTTGAAGGGAGGCAAGAAGTCGCGATCAAGCCTCACTAGAAAAAGTGCGGCGAGCGCGACCAGCAGCACCGTGACGGCGAGATTCATGCGGGGATACCGGAGGCTGAAGCGAATCACCTTGTTGCCGATCCACTTGACGCCACGCAGCACCGGCCCGTCGGCCTCGCGCTCGGCAAGCCGTCCGCGTCCCAGCAGCCAGTAGCTGAGCACTGGCGTGACGGTCAGCGACACCAGCAGCGAGGAGAGGATGGAAACGATGTAGGCGACGCCAAGAGGCGCGAAAAGGCGTCCCTCCATGCCCGTCAGCGCGAACAGAGGCACGAACACCAGAATCACGATCATCGTGCCGAACACGATGGAGTTGCGGATCTCGACACTGGCTTGATACACGACGAGCAACGGGTGCTTGGGCTGCTCCGCGGCTCGATTCTCTTTCAAACGTCGGAAGATGTTCTCGACGTCGACAATCGCGTCGTCGACGAGCTCGCCAATCGCCACGGCCAGTCCCCCCAATGTCATTGTGTTGATCGACAGCCCGAAAAAAGTGAACACGATGGATGTCGTCAGCAGAGACAGCGGGATCGCCGTCAGCGTGATGAATGTTGTGCGCAAGTTCATGAGAAAGAGAAACAGCACAACGACCACCAGCAGGCCGCCGTCCCGCAACGCCTCGGCGACATTCTCGATCGCTCGATCAATGAACGCCTTTTGCGCGTAGAGCGGCTCGATGCGAATGTCCGCGGGCAGCGAGCTGCGAAGTTCCTTGATTGCGTCGAGCACGTCGTCGGTGACTTGCTGCGTGTCCGCGCCAGGCTGTTTGTTGATCGTCAGAATGACTGCTGGTCCGCCGGAAAAGCCGCCATCCGGCTTGCGCAGGAAGGCGGCGCTGTCACCTCGCTTGACCTGTGCGCCCTCGACAATTCTCGCGATTTGCGCAAGTGCGATTGGCCGGCCTTTGCGCTTGGCGACAACGACTTTCTGCAAGTCCTCGATCGATTGCACGCGTCCCAATGCTCGCACCAGCAGCTCGTTGGGCCCCTGCTCGTCGAGGTAGCCTCCCGTGGCGTTTTGATTGCTGTTCTGCACGGCCTGCTTCACTTCGTGGAGCGACACGCCGTAGCGAAGCATCGCGTCCGGATTGACCAGCACCTGAAACTGTTTGCGTCCGCCGCCCATCGTGAAAATCTGCGAGACGCCGGAGATGGTCAGCAGCCGCTGACGCACCACCCAGTCCCCGAGCGTCCGTAGCTCGAGCGGGTCGACGCTGTCGCCGTCGCTCCACATGCCCAGCATCAGGATCTGGCCCATGATGGAGGAGATGGGCGCCAACGTCGGCCGGATGCCCGCCGGGAGTCGCTCTTGAACGAGCTGCAGCCGCTCGTTGACGACTTGCCGGTCGTTGTAGATGTCGGTGCCCCAGTCGAATTCGACGTAGATCACGGAGATGCCTGCGCCTGACGAGCTGCGCACCGTTTGCACGCCGGCGGCGCCGTTCATGGCGGTCTCGATCGGGAAGGTGATCAGCGTCTCGACTTCCTCGGGCGCCAGCCCCGGCGCCTCGGTCATCACCACCACTCGCGGCCGGTTGAGGTCGGGGAACACGTCAATCCGCGCGCGCGTCGTCAGCCAGGCGCCGTAACTAGCGATCGCCAAGGCGGCAAGGATCACCAGCAGTCGCTGGCGGAGCGCAAATCGTATGATGGCATTGAGCATGCTGTGGCGCCTTCGCTACCAGACTGTTGTCAACGGATGCCGGCAGTCGTCCTCAGTGATTGTGTCCAGCGTGGGGATCGACCCCGCCACCGGATTTGTTCTTGAGCGCCATTTGCAGCTGGTGGGCGCCTCGCATGGCGACCACGTCGCCGGGAAACAGTGAGCCGTCGTTTTCGATCACGACCGAATACTGGTCGCGATGCTTCACGTGCACGGGAACGCGGTCGAAGTGGTCGCCGTTCTGTTGAAACACGAATGACTCGACGCCTTCCCGTGCGACCGCGTCGACGGGCAGCACGATCTGCTCCGGCCATTCCTCCACCGGCACCTGCAGCTGCAGTCGCTGTCCCGGCAAGTATTTCCACTCCACGTATCGATGGCCGCCTTCATGGCGAGTCTTGGCGATCTGATTCGGCAAGCGGACGTAGAATCGGAGTGTGCGCGAGTCCTCGTCAATGGCATTGGCGAGATACATCAGCTTCAGGCCGTGGATGGGCTCCGACTCGGCTCCGGGCTGTTTGAGCATGGCGCTCACGGTCCACTCCTGCTCGGACGCTCGTCGAATCTGAGCCACGTCCTGCTCGAACGCCATGCCTTCGATAAACAACTCGTCAAGGTGACTCAGCACGCAGAGCGTTTCGCCCGCGTCAACCGATTGCCCTTTGTGCACGATGAGCTCGCTGAGCACGAGCGGGCCGGGGCGTCCGGGCTCGGCCGCGTCGGGGGCGGGCTGTGACCAAGCAACGGGCCGCGCATCAGTGCTGGTGAGCTTCAGCTCGTCGGCATCATGGCTGTCCGCGGTTGGCGCCGTGATTTGGAGCTCGCGCAGCAACCGCCGCTCGGATTCGATTTGCTGCACTTGCTCGGCAGACAAGCCGTGCAGCCGCAAGGCCTCGCGTTGAGCTCGCAGCACGGCGATAAGTTTGTCCCGCGCATACTCGCGGTCCAGCAACAGTTTGCCCGCGACGGCGCCGGTGCGTGTGACCTCCTTCAGCCGGATGATCTCACGCTCCTCCACTTCCAACTCGCCGAGCGTCTTGACGAATTCGGTTTGGGCGCTGACCAAATCCTCATGTGTCAGACGGATCCGAAACAGCAACGTGCCCGGCTCGACTGCCTCGCCTTGAGCCACGTGGACATGAGTGATGACGCCTGTCATCGGCGTCGCAACCTGGACTCGAGTGTGTCCGGGCCGTTCGACGATGATACCGGGCACAGTGATCGATTTGCGAAACGTCTCGAGTTGGACAGGGCGGAGTGTGTCCGCAGACAGCCCGACATTTCGCAGCCCTTGCGCGGAGAGCTCGAGCGATGCTGCTGCAGAGTGCGATGCGTGCCCGTGGCCTTCGTGGTTCGTGTCACCAGGCTTGTGGTCGTGTTCATCGCCCGGAGACGCGCCGCGAAAGGTGGCGATGATCCCGTCGATCCAGCGGGAGGGACTAGGCAGACGCAGCCCGATGGCGGCCACGCCAACCAGGGCGATGGCCGAGGTCACGACCAACCAAGTCTGAAGTTTGGGACGATGTGATTCGGTTTTCATGTCTTGATTCCGTCGTCAAAGGAGACGGGTGAGCGCGCCCAGCCGGCAACTCGCCGCAGGCTGCGCGCTGGCTGGGCGTTGCGTATTCGTGCTTGCGTGGCGAGCCACGAGAATGTCACGGCAAACAGCTCGTAGTTCCAACCGCAATGAATCAACCGGTGGACCGGTCGGGCCTCCCTCGCGGGCGACCCTTGTGAGGCCCGAGTGACCGGTGGACCGTTCGACACACACGATGCCATGTCACGGCGGCGGGGCGCGGCGCAATCGAACGGAGCGGGAGATGGCGTTGCCAAGCTGGGAAGCTCACGCGTTGAGCTTCTCGAGAGTCGCCGGCGCCGAAGGGCCCGGCCCGCAATCGCTACAGCTGCCAGATCTGTGTCTGCGCGCAGCCGCGCGCTCGATCAGTGGCGATGGCCTGGCGTTGCAATGTCCACCGCCACACCGGTTGGAGAGGGTTGGCCGAATGGCTGCTTACGTTGCTGGTGGAGGCGACGCCGGTGGCGGTGATTCGCAGCAGCTCCAAAGTATCGCTGTGATCGGGAGAGGCAAAGTTGCAGCTTTGCTCCGTGCAATCATCGCGATGGTGAGGCTGGTGTGGCGGAGCTTCCGGTGCGTCGACCCTGTCGTGGTGGTGTTGGCAGCCGCAATGCGATGCGCTGGTCTCGGACGACTCGTTCAACCGCTGTGGCGAGGAAGCGATCTGAGGGGCGGCGCAGTGTACATGGTGCGCGCAGCAGCCGAGCATCGCGTGTAAGGCAACGCAAATCATCGTGACGATGGTGAGGCTGGCGTGTGCCATGGTGTTGTTGATGCGGTGATGGGCCGAGTTGCTGTTGAAGGAAGCAGCGACTTGGGTTGTAGCCGATTTTGCTTGGCACGGCTATGTCAAGCGTCGTAGCGACCAGAAGGCTCTCGACGGACGGGAAGTCCGTCGTACGAAAGGCCGAGGCCGTCGGGATGTCGGCTCATGTCGTTAGCAAAGTGTATGCCACATTGGCGAGTTGAGTGGAGAACTCGAGCCTGCTGAGTGCGTGTTTCGCGCGGTTCACGTGGTGGTACGCGCGGTTATGAACCGCGCCGTTGATCAATATTTGGGGCCGGGCGTTGTAACGAGCCTTGGCTATGAGTGTCGTCAGGTTGACTCGTACTGAGTCGAACTGATGTCACTTAGGGTTCGCGGCCTGCCCCGACGACACGGTCTCCAATCCGGTCTCCAATCCCGGGAACAGAGACTTGGCGGAGCGTGAGACGCCCGACACGCGATGATGTAATTGGCGGCATCGCGATTCGATCCCTCGCTGACGCTTCGGGTTTCCTTTCGAAATGCACCGGATTCTCGATTCGATCCCTCGCTGACGCTTCGGGTTTCCTTCGGAGATGCATCGGCATCGCGATCCCTTTTCCGACTCGCCGGCCAAGTTTGGAACGCGCTTTGCCTGTTGGGCCGTTACGGAAGGAGCGTTACCAGTTCATGGAGGATGAACGCAAACAGGGATTTTGCTTCAAGGGACATGTTATGTCGACGATCCGCTTTGCTTTGCTGGCAGCTGTCGCCACGCTGACCTTCGCCACAGCCACGACCGCCTCGGCCCAGTACCCGCACTTCTCCGGCGGGTTTCCGGGCTACCACGTCGATCATCACGACCATGTGATCCGCGACTCGCACGGCCATGTCATCCGCCGCTACCACCACGACGTGTTGCATCGGGACTCGCATCACATTTCGCCGGGGGCGTCTGCGCTGCAGCACGGCCTCTACCACATGCACAACGGCCGGTACTACTACACGCCCCCGTCGACGATTGGCCGCCGTGTTGTGGTTTCGCGGCCCGCGATCGTGACATTCGGCGGCTTCTCGCATGTCGACGATCTTGCCGCGCGGCTGGAGGACCAGTGCAACGAGTTTTTGCTCGACCTGTACTACAACTACTCCCACAATCCGGGCTTTCGCGAGACTTACGGAGAGGCATACCAGTTGTACGAGGTGGCTCGCTACATTCATGCGGCCGAGCACCATCAGGACCGCGAGGCGATGCGAGCCAAGCTGGGAGGCATGGACGCGTTGTTCCATCACCTCCAGGATGACGTGCGCGGCTGGTCGCGGCACCATCATCGGCAAGTTGGCGCGCTGGGCATTCTCTCGAAGATGGAGTTGATTGAGTCGACGCTGCACCATCTGATGAACGATGTCGGCGTGCATGCGACGCCCGAAATCGAAGGCGAGCTAGCCCCTGTGCCCGCCGATCTGACGGTCGCCCCGCGCCGGCTGCACTGCCCTGACAACCAAGAGCCAGCCACGAACCTTTCCCGTTTCGGTGTCTCCCTACTCGCATGGAACAACTGGATGACATGATTGTGGATGGCGCCCTCGGGGAAGGAGGCGGCCAAGTGGTGCGCTCGGCGATGTGCATTGCCGCTGTCACCGGGCGCACGGTGGAGGTGAGAAACGTTCGGGCTCGTCGCAGCCCGCCGGGGCTGAAGGCTCAGCACGTCACCGCCGCCCGCGCGGCCGCGGAGATCTGCGGTGGGGAGCTGAGCGGTGCCGAGCTGGGCTCCAAGGAGCTCCGCTTGCAACCCGGCGAACTGCGTGGGGGAGACTACTGCTTCGATATCGGCACGGCGGGCAGCACCATGTTGGTGTTGCAGACCGTCCTCCCGGCGTTGCTGTTTGCGCCTCAGCGGTCAAAGATCGACTTGGTTGGCGGAACACACAACACGATGGCGCCGAGCTGGGAATTCGTCGAGCGGGTGTACTTGCCGATGCTCCGCCGAATGGGCGCCGACGTCTCCTACCGGCTTGATCAACGCGGCTTCTTTCCGCGTGGCGGCGGCCGCGTGATCGTGGAGGTGGAGCCTGCTCCGCTGCGTCCATTGGCGATCATGGAGCGCGGCGAGTGCGTCAAACGCCGCGCCATCGCCATCTGCGCGCAGCTGCCGCGCGAGATTGGGGTTCGCGAGACCGACACGATCGTGCGCTCGATGGGCTGGCGTGCCCGCGAGGCGGAGGTGATCGAGGATGGGGACACCTTATCGCCCGGCAATGTGGCAATGATTGAATTGCAGTTTCCCGACGTGGGTGAGCTGATTTGCGAACACGGCCGTGTCGGGCTCCGCGCGGAGAAAGTCGCAAAGCGTGCCGTTCGGCAGGCGCGCGCCTATTTGGATGCCGATGTTCCGGTCGGCGAGCACCTTGCAGATCAACTCATGACGCCGCTGGCTCTGATGGCCTGGCGCGCGAAGAGCAGCGTCAGTCGGTTTCGCACCTTGCCGCTCACGCAGCACGCCAAGACGCTGGCCATTCTTTTGCCGCAACTGCTGGGTGTCGCCGTGTCGATCGCCGAGTCACCACGGGACGCCGTTGTGACGATTGGCGACGAAGCGGGTAGCTAACCTGGTCGTAGTGCAGGCTGCCAGCCTGCAACCTGCGGCGAAAATCACAATCATCACAGGCTAGCAGCCTGTGCCACGTGCCAGCCTGCAACCTGCGGCGAAAATCACAATCACCACAGGCTAAGCACCTATTCAAGATTCTTGCGGGGGATTGCTCACTTACCTTTACTCATTTCTCTCACAGAGACACGGAGCCACAGAGGCAGAAATCGCCAAAAAGCAACCGGAAATATCTTTCTCCGTGCCTCCGTGCCTCCGTGAGACAAATGCTGGCTTGTGCGATTGCCTTCGGTTTCAGCGGCGACCTGCTTAGCAGCCTGTGCCACGTGCCAGCCTGCAACCTGCGGCGAAAATCACAATCACCGCAGGCTGGCAGCCACATGCAGGGCTATTCGCACTTGCTGAGCAGGTTCTTCATCATCTGTTGGACGCGCGGATCGGGGCCGTGGGGGCGGCTCCAGTGGGACCAAGGGATGATGTGTCCCGGCGGGGCGGCGAGTCCCTGGGACCAAAAGATGGTGGCGGCATTGAAGACGAAATTCCCCTTGGGGCCGGGGAAGATCGTGGCGGTATAGTGTCCTTCGCGCACGCCGCCCGACCAGACGGAGCCCTCGGCCAGCACTTCCAATCCTTGGCGGTCAGGGTCGGGCTCGCCGTGGTGTTCCCAGCCGACCAAGCCGGGTATGGAATCCCCCTGGCCCATACCGGTGTCGCGAAACAGCCAATGTTTGGGCTTCACGCAGGTCCAGTCGCCTCCGCCGTTAAACGGCACGACGCTTCGTGCTCCGATGATTCGGCGCTCGTCAGGCGCCTTGCCTTGGAGTCCGGCGAACAGCGCCGCGTAAGACTCGAGCTCATCCTCGCGGATCGGTCCATAGGCGCCGGTGCGAGTGAGGATTCGATTGGCGCCGCCGCTCGAGCCCGGTGAGAACGGCGAGACGACAAACACCGAATTGCCGCTGAGCCAGAGCACGTTCACCCCTTGATCGATCGCTTGCTCAACGGAGCGGTACTGTCGCACATCCCAGTACTCGTCGTGTCCCACACTCAGCAGCGCGCGGGCGCGCGTCACAAAGGACAGGTCCATGGTGTCGCAGTTGGCGCCATAGGTGACGTCGTATCCGTGCTGCTCGAGCCAGTAGCACAGCGGATACTCCCACAGCAAGAACTCGCCGGAGCCGGTCGACAGCGGGTGGTCGAAGATCTGCACATACTTGCCGTAGGGCCGGTCAAAGCTGACGGCCACGCCGGGCGCGTGGGCTCCGGCGGGATGTGTGTAAAGCGACTCATTATCCGGCCAGCGGTTGTAGGCCTGCCACGTGTTGTCGCTGCACTGAAACAACAGCCGGGCGGGCCGCCGGTCGCGGACAATAAAGATGACATAACTCTGCCAGTACGGATCCGACGGAGAGTCCGGGATCGTCGTCAGCTTGCCGAGATACACGCCGCTGACCCAATCCTCGGGGATCTTCAGCTCCACGCTGGGCTCCCACTTGCATTCGCGCAGCCTCGCCGGCTCGGGGCTCATCGGGGGCGTCGGCTGCACCGCGCCCTGCAACGGTCCCAGGCTGGCGACCTTGCGGGCGCCGGCGCCGCCGTAGTACCCCATCCGATAAACGTCGATCGTGAACTGCCGAGCAGGATCGGTGCTGACAAAGATGCGCAGCGTATCACCCGCCGCAATCGACTGATGCGAGCAGTAACCTTCGATCAGCTTCGTGCGGTACTTGCCACTGTTGACGCGGACGCGGGTCAGCTGCCAGTCACGGTCTCCGGGCCGCTGGTTTTCTCGTCGGATAACATCCGCGTCGGTTTGCGCAACAGGCTCTGCGCCGGCCGTCTTGGTTGCGGCAGCCAGCGCCGACGCGGTGACCATGCCTTTGAGCAGGTCGCGACGGCCGAGGCGATTGGAGTCGGACGATGACATGGTGCTTCTCCCGTTGCTGCCCGCCGCGTTCCTTAGGATCCAGGGAAAACAACTTCCCGTTCTCCTTAGCCGCCGCCGATCGCGGGCAGGAAGTGAATCTCCGACGCATCGGTCACGGCGTGCCGCAATCCTTTGGCGGCGATGGCGCCATCGACGGTGACCTGCAGGCCGGGCCGCAGCGATCCGTCCACGATAATCCGCTCACGAACTCCCGGAAAGCGAGACTCCAGCAACTCAACGGCCTCGGCCACTGTCGCCGCGCCGCGTACCGTCACCGTGGTTTGACCGGCAGTGAGCGAACGCAGTGGCGCGGGGATGAAGACCTCGGCCATCGCGGGCTAACTCCGGTCTTGCAGCTTGGCGAACAACCGAGGCGGCGACATGGGCAGCACGTCCATGCGGACGCCGACGGCGGCGTAGATGGCGTTGGCGATGGCGGCCGGAGGCGGGCAGATCGGCACCTCGCCGACACCGCGGACGCCATAGGGGTGACTCGGATCGGGCACTTCGACGATCAGCGTCTCGATCATCGGCACGTCGTAGCAAGTCGGAATGCGGTAGTCGAGGAACGTCGGATTGTGCAGTCGTCCCTGCTCGTCGTACCAGTACTCCTCGTTCAGGGCCCAGCCGATGCCCTGCACGGCGCCGCCTTGCATCTGTCCTTCGACGTAGCTGGGGTGGATGGCAGTGCCGACATCCTGGGCCACCGTGTAGCGCAGGATCTGGACCTTGCCCGTCTCCTCATCGACCTCGACGTCGACGCAGTGGGTGCCGAACGCGCCGCTTTGCGCGGCCTCGCTGCTCGTGCCATGTCCAACAATCGGGCCGGAGGTCGCGTGGAGTTGCTGCGCGAGCTCCTTGAAGCCGACCGACTGGGCTGGGCCGATGAACTGGCCGTCTTCGTAGCGGACCTGGTTGGTCTCGACCTCCCAGAGTTGGGCGGCGCGCTCAACCATCTGCCCGCGAATGTCTTTGGCTGCTTCGATCGCCGCGATGCCGGTGGCGAAGGTCACGCGGCTGCCGCCGGTGACGTCGGTGTACCCAACACTATCGGTGTCGGCGACGGTGGGAGTCACATCCTCGGCGGCGATGCCGAGCGTCTCGGCCAACTGCATGGCGATGCCGGTGCGCGAGCCGCCGATGTCGGTGGAGCCTTCGACCAACGAGACGGTGCCATCGGCGTTGACCGTGGCGGTGACGGCCGACTTCAGGCCGGCGTTGAACCAGAAACCGGTGGCGATGCCGCGGCCACGGTGCGCGCCTTCCAGCGGCGAGCGATAGTGTTCGCTGTCGCGAATCGCCTCGACGGTTTCGGCCATCCCGATGCGTCCGTACACGGGGCCATCGACACGGCGGACGCCTTCCTTGGCCGCGTTTTTCAAGCGGAACTCCGCGGGATCCATCTCGATCTGACGACAGATTTCGTCAACGAGCGTCTCGGTCGCCATCGCCACATGTGTCGATCCCGGCGCGCGATAGGCGTTGCTGCGCGGCTTGTTGACGCAGACGTCAAAGCCTTCGACTTTGCCGTTGGGCAGGTCGTAGCAGGAAAACACGCACATGCACGCGGGGCCGACGGGCGAGCCCGGATAGCCGCCTGCTTCAAACGCGATCCAGGCTTCGCCGGCGGTCAACTTGCCGTCGCGAGTGGCGCCGAGCTTGACTCGCATCCGCGAGCCCGGTGTGGGGCCGGTGGCGGCAAACACGTCCGCGCGGCTCATCACCGACTTCACAGGGCGCCCCGACTTGCGCGACAGCACGGCGGCGACGGGCGGGAGGTAGACGGAGATTTTGCCGCCGAACCCGCCGCCAATCTCCATGGGCACGACTTTGACGCTGGAGACCGGCATCCGCAACAGCTCGGCCGTCTGCTGCCGCACCGTGAACGTGCCTTGCGTGCTCAGCCACACCGTGATTTTGTCATCGGCATTCCAGAGCACCGTTGCATTGTGCGGCTCGATGTAGCCTTGATGGACGGTCGCCGTGTCAAACTCACGCTCGACGATGACGTCGGCCTCGGCAAAGCCTTGCTCCAGGTCGCCGACTTCAAACAGGAAGCGTTTGGCAATGTTGGTCGGCGCGTCGCTCTTTTCGCCCATATAGTCGGTGCGCACGTCGTCGTTCAGAATGACCTCGTCTCGCATGCCGTCCATCACGTGCATAACGGGCGGCAGCACTTCGTATTCGACTTCAATCAACTGCAACGCCTCTTCGGCGTCGTGAATCGTGTCCGCGGCGACGGCGGCGAGGGCGTGCCCGACATACAGCACTTTGTCCCTTGCCATCACATTGGCCGATAGATGCCGCATGTTCACGGAGCCTTCGCCGAGCTCGACGACGCGGTCGCCCTGATCGGGGAAGTCGGCGCCGGTGACGACGGCGCGCACGCCTTTCGCCTGCTCGGCCTTGGAGGTGTCGATGCGTTTGATGCGAGCCTGGGCGTGGGGGCTGCGGAGGGTTGCAGCGTAGAGCATGCCGTTGAGACGCACATCGGCGCCGTACTGCGCGCGCCCGGTGACCTTGTCCACACCGTCGTGCCGCACGGGCCGAGTGCCGATGACTTTGTACTTGGGCTTGTCGGCGGTCGCCATGGTCTGCCTTTCTTCCGTCAGCAGGGATTTTGAATTCTGGATGCAGTCGTCCGGCCGGTGGGCGGACGGGCTTGTCGTGTGGATGGGGAGGCGCTATGTCGCGTCGCTGCAGCGAGTCGTCAGGATGCGGACTGCTCTTGACGCTTGGTGGCCGCGGCCTGCACGGCGCGGACAATCTTGTCGTAGCCGGTGCAGCGGCAGAGATTTCCGGCCAGGTAGAAGCGAATCTCGTCCTCGGTCGGCGTTGGATTCTCCTCCAACAGCGACTCGGCCTGCATGATGAAGCCGGGGGTGCAGATGCCGCACTGCAGGGCTGCGCCTTCCAGGAACGCCGACTGCAATTCGTCGAGATGGCTGCCGCAGGCAACGCCCTCGATGGTGCGCAGCTCTGCGCCCTCGGCCTCCACGGCCAGCACCAAGCAGCTGACAACCGGGCGTCCGTTCATCAGCACGGTGCACGCGCCGCAATTGCCGTTGGAGCAGCCTTCTTTGGCGCCCGTCAAATTCAACTCGTTGCGGAGCACTTCCAGCAGCGTTTGTCGCGGCTCGCAGAGAAACTCCACGTCATCGCCGTTGATCGTGGTGGTAACGACTCGTTTTCCTGACATCGGTTGGCTTGCTCCGGAGATGTGTGCGGAGATGATGGACTGGTCGGGCCTCCATCGCAGGCGACCCTTGTGAGGCCCGGGCGGGGAGGCTGTATGGATCGGTTGTTAGTGTCCGGGGCAGTAGTCCAGTTGTTGGCCACGAGCGCGAGTGACAGCCGCAGCGAGCACGCGGCGAACCAGCACGCCTGTGATATGCACTCGGTAGTCGGCGGTGCCGCGCATGTCGGAGATCGGAGTGGCGATCGCCTGCGCGGCCTTGGCGGCCTCGGCCAGGGAGTCGTCGTTGACGGGCTTGCCGGCCAGCAGTTGGCCCGCCTCCTCGGCGAGCAATGGGGTCGGGGCCACGGCGCCCAGTGCAATGCGAGCGCTGACGAACTGGTCACCCGACTCGTCCAGCACCACCGATGCTCCGACGCCCACGACGGCGATGTCCATCTCGTTGCGGGGGATCATGCGGCGATAGTGCGATCCCTGCCGAGCTTGGGCGGGCGGGAAACGCAGTTCGACCAGCAACTCGCCCTGCTCCAAAACGTTCTTGCCGGGGCCCGTGCAGAACGACTCGACGGGCACTTCTCGAGTGCCCTGAGGGCCGGCGATCACGCACACTCCGCCCAATGCGATCATCGACGGCGTGGAGTCCGCGGCGGGGCCCGAGTTGCACAGATTGCCGCCGATGCTGGCGCGGCTTTGGATTTGCACTCCGCCGATGATGCGGCAGCTGTCCATGAGCGCGGAGTAATCGCGCTGGACATCTGCATCCGCGCTGATGCGGCAACAAGGTGTCGCGGCGCCGATGTGCAATCCGGCGTCGTCCCGCCGCAGCACGTTCAGCTCGGCGATCTTCTTGACGTCCACCACCAATTGTGGCGTGTGTCGCCGCATTCGCATTTGGTCGATGAGATCGGTGCCGCCTGCCAGCGGCCGAGCGTCGCCGCGGCTCAAGTGTTCGATCGCCTCCGCCAAGGTTGTCGGGGCTTGATAGTCAAAAGCGTGCATGTCGCCAACCGTCAAGGTTCGGGGATAGTCGGTAGGCTCGACATTCTAACGAATAATCCGGGGCAAGGATGCCAGGGGAGATACGCGGCAAATGGACGCCGCCAGCGCGGCGGCAGTAATCTCTCGCAATCGCCCGAGCGTTGTGCTCAAATCGAACGCTTCGTCCCCTGGTTTGGAGAGATACATGCGTGGTTTCGTTTTGGCTGGCTGTGTGTTGCTCACTACATCCGTATCCGCGGAGGATTCACCTGCCGACGCTGCCGCGCGCTGGCTTGCCGAGCTTGGCAAGCAGGGGCTGGTCGTTCAGAAAACGGTGAAGGATGGCGAGCCGGGATTTGTCGCGTCGTCGGGGCCGGGCGCTCTGGGACCGGTCACCCGCTTCAGTTTTCAGCAATCGGGCTGGTGGGTGACGGTCGCCTGCAAAGGCAAGCACGGCGCCGACGCCTCCCTGGATACGCTGCGGAAGAGTTTTCAATACGCGACGATCGACCGCATGCCGACACCGGGTCTGGCGTTCCAGGGGTGGGAGATCATGCCTCGGACTCCCACGTCCTCAATCACCAAGGGAGTCAAGCTGGTGGAGTTTGGCGAAGGACGCATGAAGGTCGACATCCAAACGGGAGCATTCGCCTTGACCGGTCGAGACACGGGAATTTTGGTTCCTGCCGACGCGCCAGCACCGCCCGGATCGTATTTTCAGATTCGCAAGCCGTTTCCGATTCATGTGACGATTTCGGCGCCCGTGAAGTTCTGAACCAGTCGCGGCTCGGCCCGCCCGAGGACCGTGGCTGTGGATCCGTGGATCCAAGTGGCCCCGTGGATTCGAGTGGCCCCGTGGCCCCCCTGGATCCGCTGGCTCGCGGCTCCGCCCGCCGGCATGCTGCTTACGCTAAAATCTCGCATTCATCATCGCAGTTACGAGGGACGACATGAGTGCGCGGCAGACGTTTTTGGCGGTCGATTTGGGCGCGTCGAGCGGCCGAGTGGTGGCGGGGCATTTTGATGGCGCTTCGATTCAGCTGGAGGACGTGCACCGCTTCCCCAATGGAGGCGTCTACGTCAAGGATCGACTCTACTGGAATCTGCTGGGGCTGTGGGAGCACGTGCAGCAAGGACTGCGCAACGCGGCTCAGCAGCGGGGCAGCGACATCGTCTCCGTTGGCGTCGACACCTGGGGAGTCGACTTCGGCCTGCTTGGCGCCGACGGGAATTTGCTCGGCAACCCGCTCGCCTATCGCGACAAGCACACGGAGGGCATTCTGGAGCAGGCGTTCCAAACGGTGAGCCGCGAGGAGATCTTTGGGGAGACGGGCTTGCAGTTCATGCCGTTCAACTCGCTTTACCAGTTAGTGGCGATGAAACGGGATCAATCTCCCGCGCTGCAAGCGGCGCAGACCTTCATGATGATTCCGGATTTGTTTCATTGGATGATGACGGGCGTCGTCTCGAACGAGCACACCAATGCCACAACCACCCAAATGTTGAACCCGCGCACCGGCACTTGGTCACAGCGGCTGCTCGACGGATTTGGATTGCCTGCCGGGATGCTCGGCCCGACCACAGCGCCCGGAACGGCGCTCGGGCCGCTGCTGCCTCGCTTGCAGGCCGAAACGGGGCTTGCGGGGTCCGTTCAGGTGGTGCTTCCCGGGACGCACGACACGGCCAGCGCCGTAATGGCCGTGCCCGCGACGGGGGAGGTCTGTGATCAGCCCAACTGGTGTTACATCAGCAGCGGCACCTGGTCGCTGATGGGAGTCGAGGTCGCCCATGCCGTGATCAACGAACGGTGCCTCGAGTTGAATTTCACGAACGAAGGCGGCGTGGGTGGATCGTATCGGCTGTTGAAGAACATCGCCGGATTATGGCTGATCCAAGAGTGCCGGCGGATCTGGCAGCGCGAGAGCCAGCAGGAGGTCGGGTTCGCCGAATTGGTGGACGAGGCGCGTGCTGCGCCCGCGCTGGTGTCGCTGGTCAATCCGGATGATCCGAGGCTTGTGGCGCCCGATCACATGCCCGCTGCGTTGGCGGAGTGTTGCAAGTCGGCGGGCGAGCCGGTCCCGGCAGGACGCGGCGCTGTCACCCGGTGCGCGCTGGAGAGCCTCGCTATGCGTTATCGCATGGTGCTGGAGCATCTCGAGGAGCTGACGGGGGGCCGCATCGATGTCGTGCATATCGTCGGCGGCGGCACTCAGAATCAATTGCTTTGCCAGATGACGGCCGACGCGACCAACCGGCAAGTGGCGGCCGGCCCCGTTGAGGCCACCGCGTTGGGCAACGCGATGATGCAAGCCGTGGCGGCCGGCGCGGTGAGTTCGATTCAGCAAGCCCGTGAGGTGATTCGCGCGAGCTCCGATATCGTGATCTACGAGCCACAGCAGGCCGAGCGATGGGATGAGCCGTATGCCCGGTTCCGGCGCATCGTTGAGGCAGGCTAATGTCGGCGGATCGCTGGCGCGAACTGTTGGCGCAGGTTGAATCGGAGGAGGAAGTCGCCGTTGGCGATCTCGAGGAGGCAATTCGCCAAGCGGATGTGGCTGCCGATGTGCAGGCCGGCTTCCGGCTTCGATCTGCGCTGATCTACACCTGTCAGGATCGCGACCGCGCCGATCTCATTCTCACGCATTACCCTTGGTGCACGGGCCATGCCGATTGCGCCTCGGACGAAGAACGCCGGCTGCTGCTGTTTCGCTACCGCTGGGCGATCAGCCAAACCCGAGAGTTCCCGGCCATCCCGCGCAGTCAAATCGAGGAGCTCATCGACGACATGTCGCAGCGGTATGCCGAATCGGGCTATTCGCAGCGCGCTGTCTGGGTGCTCAAGATGCACATGGGTTACCATTGGCGCGACCATGGGTTGATTGAGCAAGCGGTCGGCTGCTACCAGGCCCATCCCCGAGACGAGTTGGCGGACAACGAGGAGACGGAGGCTGTCTTCGCGGGGCATGCAATGCTCGAGATTGCTCCCCGGGAGCATGCCAGACGACTGGCACGCTTGGAAATCAAGAGTCGGGCGCATCGCAGCCCGGTGAAGTCGTCCGTGTTGCTGCCCCTGTTGATGTTGGGCGAGCACGAGCTGGCGCGGGAGCAACATGAGCTGGGCATGCAGTGCGCCACGGAGCGGTGGGATTTTCCCGACCGATCGTGCCACGCCGTCTATCGTGCGATGATTCGTGAGCAGGAGTCCGCCGAGGAGCTGTTGCTGCGCGACCTGCCCGCAGCGGTTGGTTCCATCGAGGCGCGCCGAGTGGTAGATTACTTTGCCAACGCGGCGTGGGTGCTGTCGCAGGCCAACCCGGCCGCGCTGCTCCCATTGGATCGCCGCCGGCTGCAGGCCAACACTCGGCAGATTTCCCCGCTGCATCGGGCATTTCCCGCCGGCCAAGGGCCGTCCCTCGACGAGACGCTCCCACAGCGGCTGACCCGCGGGGCGTTGGCGTCATGGTGTCGCGCACGCAGCCGCTGGCTTGCCGCGCAGTTCGACCGGCACTGCCGGAGCAACGCCTATCACACAGCGCTCGACGAGCTGGACCGTTTGCGCCCACTGTCATGAGCGTGTCACTGTTCAGAACCGAAACAAGGGATCAGAAATGCGAGTCGGCATCGCCGGAATCGGCTTCATGGGGTGGATTCACTGGCTGGCGTACCAGCAGACCGACAAGGCCACGGTCGCCGCGATCGCTTCGCGGGATCCGAAGAAGCGCAGTGGCGACTGGACCGGCATCCAGGGCAATTTCGGCCCTCCCGGCGCCCAAGTTGACCTCGGCGGCGTGACAGCCTACGAGACGCTCGACGAGCTGGTGGCCGATCCGGCCATTGACTTGGTGGACATCTGCCTCCCGCCCCACCTGCATCGTGCCGCCGTGGAGAAATCGCTTGCCGCCGGCAAGCATGTGCTCTGCGAAAAGCCTCTCGCGCTGACGCCCGAGGACTGCGATGCGATGGTCGCCGCAGCGGACGCAGCGGGCCGGCAGCTGCTGGTCGGTCAGGTGCTGCCGTGGTTTCCCGAGTACACCAAGGCGCTTGAGGTGATCGACAGCGGCGAGTACGGCAAGCCGTTGGGAGGCATCTTCAAGCGGATCATCTCCGATCCGACGTGGATCTCGGACTTTTACGATCCAACCACGGTGGGAGGACCGCTGATCGATCTGCACGTTCACGATGCGCACCTGATCCGAGTCATCTTCGGGATGCCGACGTCGGTCCACTGCGCGGCGAGGCTGCGCGGGGACGTCGTGGAGTACTGCAACACGCTGTTTCAGTTCGACGATCCGCAGGTGGTGGTCTCCGCCGCCAGCGGCGTGATCCACCAGCAGGGGCGCCCATTCACCCATGGCTTCGAGATCCACCTGGAGCGCGCCACGCTGCAATTCGAGCTGGCGGTGGCCGGAGGCGAAGGCAAAGTGTTGATGCCGTTGACGCTATTCGGACCCGGCGGCGAGACGCAGCAACTGGATGTGGCCAGCGGCGATGATGTCCGCGCTTTCGTCTGCGAGATTGAGGAGGCAG
>JAGQPF010000161.1 GCA_020426845.1 Planctomycetales bacterium | reverse complement strand
TCGAAGGAGCCCGAGTCGAAGGAGCCCGAGTCGAAGGAGCCCGAGTCGAAGGAGCCCGAGTCGAAGGAGCCCGAGTCGAAGGAGCCCGAGTCGAAGGAGCCCGAATCGAAGGAGCCCGAATCGAAGGAGCCCGAATCGAAGGAGCCCGAGTCGAAGGAGCCCGAGTCGAAGGAGCCCGAATCGAAGGAGCCCGAGTCGAAGGACGCGAAGTAGTCCTGTTGTGAGGTTGTTCATTGGATCGCCGTTCGGCAACGGCGTCAGTCAGCCTCGACACGTGAAGCACACTCCCAGGAAACGCTAATGCTGTTCAGCATGACCGGGCACGGGGGTGCCTCCGCGACGTTTGGCCCGGTAACGATCTCGGTGGATCTCCGCACGATCAATAGCCGTTACTTGAAGGTCATGGTAAGAACGTCGGAGGGGTACTCCTCGTTGGAGCCAAAGATCGAGGAGTTTGTGCGGCAGCTTTTGCGGCGAGGCACCGTGCAGGTGCAGGTGCAAATTGACCGCCAGAGGTCCGGAGACGACTACCACATTAACGGCCCGGTTTTGGATGGCTATCGCGCCCAGCTCGCCAAGCTGAATCTCGAGGCATCGATCGATACACTGCTCACCCTTCCCGGCGTTGTAGCGGATACGGCTTCCGTGGTCGGGTCCGAGGAGGTGTTGAAGCAGATCCTCGAGGTCGTCCAGGCGGCGGTGGAGAATCTGCAGGCGATGCGTGGCAGGGAGGGCGCGAATATGGCGGCCGATCTGCACGAGAACGCTCAGGTGATTGCCGTCGAACTGGCTGCCATTTCCGAACGCGTGCCGCAGGTGGCGGAGTCGTACGGCAACCGTTTGGTTGAACGCATCAACTCCTTGCTCGAGCAGCACGGAGTGCAGGTGGAGCCGTCCAACGTCGTCCGCGAGGTGGGGCTGTTTGCCGAACGGACGGACATTTCCGAAGAATTGGTGCGGCTCGACAGTCATCTTTCCCAGTTCGGAAAGTTTGTCGACTCGGAGGACACCAACGGCCGAAAGCTGGATTTTCTCGTGCAGGAGATGTACCGCGAGACGAACACCATCGGCTCCAAAGCCAACGATTTTGAGATCGCCACTCGCGTTGTGCAGATTAAGTCCTGCATCGAGCGAATGCGTGAAATGATTCAAAACATCGAGTAACGTCGGTTCGGTCCCATGAACGCTTTGGCGCCGCAGCTTGTCATCATCTCAGGGCCGTCCGGCGCCGGGAAATCGACGGTTTTGCGCACACTGTTGGGACGCTGCCCATTGCCGCTGCAACTGAGCGTCTCGGCGACCACGCGTGCTCCGCGGCCGGGTGAGCAGGATGGCGTCGACTACTTTTTTCTCACCCCCGAGGAGTTCGGCAGGCGACGAGAGCAGGGCCAATTCCTGGAGTGCAAGGAAGTTTACGGTCGCGGACATTGGTATGGAACGCTGGCCAGCCAGGTGGCCACTGGCCTGGAGGCAGGGAAGTGGGTAATCTTGGAGATTGACGTCGAGGGGGCGAAAGCCGTCATCGAGCAGCGTCCCGAGGCGATTACCATTTTCGTCCATCCGGGCTCGATGACCGAGTTGGAGCGGCGGCTGCGGGATCGCGGCACCGAAACCGAGGAGTCGATTCGCCGCCGACTAGAGGTTGCTGCCTGCGAGATGGCCGCCAAAGGGCTCTACCGTCACGAAGTGATTAATCACGAATTGGAACAGGCGGCAGATCAAATTTGCCGGATCCTTAGCAACGATTCAAGCCTTAACCATGACTCAACCGTCCCCGGGCCGAATTGAGTTGTCACAACTCGATGCGGTCGGAGTCGATTGGGTCGGAGTCGATTGGGTCGGTTTTAGCGAATCAGGAGATGCTCATGCTGGATGAACTGAAGGAAGAAGAGATCGTCAACAAGGTGGGTGGCCGGTTCAAGCTGTCCACCTTGATTCAGAAGCGACTCGTCCAATTGAATGCCGGCAGCCCAGCCAAGGTCGACCTGGCCGCTCACGACAAGATGAGCATCGTGTTGCAGGAGATTTTGCAGGACAAGATCTTTCTCGACACCGAAAACAACCTGCGTCACACCGGCGATCTGCCGAGCGACGGACCGGACATCAGCGTTCCGGATCTCGACTAACGTGAGCGAGAATGGGTTGGCTGTGCCTGGCCTCCTAGTGGCCTACTTACTCCAGTGAGGCCGCCATCCAGCGCGTCACCACGGGGAGAGCAACGGGATGTCATCGCTTGGCAACGTGGTGGTGGGCGTCTCCGGCGGGGTTGCGGCGTACAAAGCGGCTGCGCTCGTCAGCCAGTTGGCTCAGGCCGGCGTCGCCATTCAGGTGGTGATGACGGAGACAGCGACGACTTTCGTTGGCGCTCCGACGTTCGCAGCGCTGAGTGGCCGAGCCGTGGCTCAGCATCTGCATGATTCGCGCTGGCCGCTTGGCCCGCACATTGAGCTGGCGCGTTGGGCGGATCTGATTTGCATCGCTCCTGCCACGGCGAATTTTCTGGCCAAGGCAGCCAGCGGGGTTGCGGACGATCTGTTATCCACTCTGTATCTGGCGGCCGAATGCCCCATCTGGGCCGCCCCTGCCATGAACTCCGCGATGTGGCGTCATCCAGCCACGCAGCGAAACGTCAAGCAACTTGCCGAGGACGGCGTTCGGTTGGTTGGCCCGGCCGATGGCTGGCTAAGCTGTCGAGTGCGCGGTGAGGGGCGGATGTCCGAGCCGGACGAGATTGCCCAGGTCGTGACCGAGGCGTTGCAGCAGCTGCGGCATCGGCAGGGTGAGGAGGCTGAC
The DNA here is from genome assembly GCA_020426845.1 of Planctomycetales bacterium. Lineage (GTDB taxonomy): Bacteria > Planctomycetota > Planctomycetia > Pirellulales > Pirellulaceae > JAGQPF01. The sequence goes on along the minus strand of JAGQPF010000161.1, from coordinate 4,117 downwards.
TAATGGCGCGCATCTTGATCACCTCCGGCCCTACTCGCCAATACCTCGATCCTGTCCGCTATTTGACCAATGCCTCAAGCGGCCGGATGGGGGCCGCGCTGGCCGCTGCCGCGTTGCAGCTCGGGCATGAGGTGGTCGTGTTGACGGGGCCGGTCTCGGTGGATTATCCCGCAGCAGCTGAGGTCGTGTCCGTGACATCGACGGAGGAGATGTTGGAGGCGGCTCAACGACTCTTTGCCGACTGTGACGGGGCCATTGGAGCGGCGGCGCCATGTGACTATCGCCCGGTTCGCGTTGAGGAGCATAAGATCGCCAAGACCGGTGGCCCGCTGGAACTGCGGCTCGTGGAGACGCCCGACGTGATTGCCACTCTCGGCGCGGGCAAGCGCGCGGGGCAATGGGTTGTCGGTTTCGCGCTGGAGACGGAAGATCAGCGATTTCGCGCGTTGGCCAAGTTGGAGCGCAAAAGCTGCGACATGATCGTGCTGAACGGCCCCGCCGCCATGAATGCCGAGGACAACAGCGTCGAGCTAATCGCGCCCTCGGGCGAAATCCTCGAATCGCTGGCCGGCGTCAAGGAGGAGGTTGCAGTCGGGATTCTCCGGGTAATTCAGCGGCGATTAATCGACGGCGCATAGCCGGCTATCCCTTCGCGTACTTGCGTGTACTTCACTTAGCATGGGCGTGTCTTCGCGTTCTTCCTCTTCGCGCCCTTCGCGTAGCATGGGCGTCCTCGCGCGTCCTCGCCCGTGCAGGACTGCGCAACTCCACTGCGCCGGCCGAGCCCGTGGCCACAGGCCGCCAGCCTGTGATTGATGTGTTCTTGAGCGAAGGTTGCAGGCTGGCAGCCTGCACTACGACGCGCCGGCCGAGCCCGTGGCACAGGCCGCCAGCCTGTGATTGATGTGGTCTTGAGCGAAGGTTGCAGGCTGCAGCCTGCACCACGACGCGCCGACCGAGGTGCACTTCGCGCGTAGCGCAACAAAAAACGCCCCTCTCGAATGTGAGAGGGGCGTTGTACTGAACGTCGACTGCCGTCCCTTGAAGACGAAATTCGTCTCTTACGGCATTTGGACTTCGTTGCCGTCTTGGCGGCCCAGGATCTTCTCCCAAGTTGTGTCGATGACGGTGTTCACGCTCGAGTCGCTGTACTGCTGATCGGCGCCCATCGGGAACCGCGAGTGATCCGCCTCGACAGTCTCGCTGATGAATCGCACGCTGGCGTCGCCCAGGGCGAACATGGCGCCCGACGGATGCATGCTCGAGAATCCGAAGCGAGCTCGATGTTCGCTGCAAGTTGTCGGATCGTTGAAGTCGTAGTTGAGCCGAGTGCGGCCGGCGGCGAGCGCCCCGGCGATGCCCGAGCAGTTGGAGTTGCTGCGGCGGATGCCAAACACATTGGCAGCCCCGACCTGGACGAGTCCTCCCGACTGCACCGATTTATAGCGCCAGCGTCGCTCGCCCAAAAGAATCGTGTTGCTGGTGCCGTCGGTGATGTCTCGGAACCGGAAGTTGTAGTTCTCCATGAAGCAGCCGCCGTGGATCGCCATGATCGCCTTCGTGTTGGCGAAGCGGGCGCCGTTGTTCGCGACGTAGTTGGAGACAGCTCCGTTGACTCCGTTGAGACTGAAAGCGGCCAGCGTCTGCAGCGGAGGTCCGACGTCTGAGGGACAACGGAACAGCTCCACCTTCATCTGCATGTAGCCGGCCTTAATCGGATCGGCCGCCGCTTGTTGGCAGGAGACTTTGTCCACCTCGAGGTTGTCGTAGAACGTCTGCAGTTCCATGTAGGGCATGATCGCGACGGCCCAATGCCAATGGGCCGTGTCATCCGCATTCGGAGTGCGGAAGTAACCTGCCGGCAAGGTCTTGAACGTGTCGTGATAGGTATGGCAAGCCAATCCCAACTGCCGCAGATTGTTGCTGCAGCTCATGCGGCGAGCGGCCTCGCGTGCCGCCTGAACGGCCGGCAGCAGCAAGGACACCAACACGCCGATGATGGCGATCACGACCAGCAGTTCCACGAGCGTGAAACCTCGTTTCTTGGACATCGGTCAACTCCGAGAGATGGGAAAGCCACCAAGTGGCTGAGAAAAGCTAACAGTCTGTTGAATCGTCAGACAAGATCGAGGCCGCTACTGATTCAAGTCACTCGAGCCTCGTTCACTCGCCTCCGTCGTGTCGCCCTCGTCGAGATCGCTGACATCTTCACCCGGCACGTCCTCGACCACGGTCGCCTCTTCCTGCGACATATGGCGATTCCCGCAGCCCGTGGCGAACATGAAGGGGACTAGCAACAACCCGTACGAAAAGAGCTTCCAGCAACGAAACCGCATGAATGGCTCCGGGTGATGAGAGTGAGGTGGGGAAAGAGTTTGCGCACCAAGCCTAATTAGATTCATCATCGCAACTGTGGGAAAATATGTCAACAAAGGCGTCGCCAGGGCGTGTTCCGTCCGGCGGGCCGGGAGTGGTAAAATGTATCTTTCTCCCCGCCTCCTTCCCCCGCCCCCCCATGCCTCGTCTCGAATTCACGCCGCTTTGCCTCCCTCTCGCCTGCCGGCCGGCGGCTCTGTGGGTGTTGCTCGCTGTTGGAATCGGCTCAACGCACTGCGCCGCCGCGGACGGTGCCGCATCGCAGTTTGCCCGCGATGTATTCCCGTTGCTCCAATCGGCTTGCTTCGAATGTCATGGGGCCGGAAAACAAGAGGGTGGATTGAGGTTGGATATTCCGGTGGGCCTGCTCGAGTCCGGCGCCGTGGTTCCGGGCAAGCCGGACGAGAGCGAGTTGATTCGCAGAGTGCGGTTGCCGCGAAACCATGACGAGGTGATGCCCGCAGTGGGCGAGACCTTGTCACGCGAGCAAGTTGTCGCGTTGGAGCGATGGATCGCCGCGGGCGCGAAGTGGCCGGAGGACTTCGAGACGCCGCGGCACTGGTCATTGGCGTCGCCGCGCAAAGCGCCCCTGCCAACTCCCGACGCCAACGATCCCGATCGGCAGTGGCCACGGCGTCCCATCGACTTTTTCGCACTGAAGCGAATGCGTGATGCTGGGTTGCGACCGTCCCCGCCCGCCGCGCCGGAAACATTGTTGCGGCGCTTGTATCTCGACCTGACCGGCTTGCCTCCGACTCCCGCCGAGCTGGATCGATTTCTTGCCGACCCTTCGGACGTCGCCTATGAGCAGGTGGTGGACCAACTCCTCCAACGGCCTCAGTTCGGTGAGCGCTGGGCGCGGCCTTGGCTGGATCTTGCTCGCTACGCCGACTCGCACGGTTTCCAACGCGACGATCTCCGCGAGGTCTGGGCCTATCGGGACTGGGTCATCCGGGCGCTCAATGAGGATATGCCGTTCGACCGCTTCACCATCGAGCAGCTTGCCGGCGATTTGTTGCCCGACGCCACCGAATCGCAGCGCATCGCGACCGGCTTTCACCGTTGCACGCCGACAAACGTCGAAGCAGGGTCGTTGCCCGAGGAGACTCGCACGGAGCAGCTGATTGACCGCGTCAACACCACGGGCGCCATCTGGCTGGGCGTGACCATGGAATGTGCTCAATGTCATGATCACAAATACGATCCGTTCACGATGAAGGATTATTACCAACTCCTCGCGTTCTTCAACAACACGGAGATCGAAGCCGATCGCGCCAATCCCCAGCAGCCAAGTTCGATCCGATTCATCGGTCCGTCCATGCCGCTGGCCAATCCACGCCAGAGCGAGCAGCGGGAACAACTGCAGTCCACCATGGGCGACCTGAAACGCCAGCAGACTCTGCGACAAAAAGCGTTGGCCAACGATTTGGACCAATGGGCCCAGCAGTTAGCGGACGCGTCCCGGCACGCGCCGATGTCCCATGCTCTCGAGGTGCTGGAGTTCCGGTCGCTGGGGAAGGACGATCCTCACCGGATTCTCGACGACGGCTCCGTGTTGCTCACGGGATCTCCGCCCGACAAGGATGTATATACCGTCACCGTGCAACTGCGCCACGACGACATTCGCGCGCTGCGAATCGACGCGTTGACGCACGAGAAACTGCCGGGCAAGGGGCCCGGGCGAGGCGATCCCGTTCGGCGCAACTTCATTCTCAGCGAGTTCACGGCAGAGCTCGACGGC
>JAGQPF010000160.1 GCA_020426845.1 Planctomycetales bacterium | reverse complement strand
TTCAAAATGCCCTGCACCGAGGTAATCTGATTGGCCGACAAGCACTGGCTGATGTTGCAGACAATCGGTATGCCGCCCGCAACCGTTGCCTCAAACGCTATCGAACGTCCCAACTCGCGAGCGCGGTCAAACAACTCGGGGCCATGCTCGGCCAGCAAGGCCTTGTTGGCCGTCACCACATCCTTGCCCGCCTCGAGCAGCTGGATCATGATGGTCCGCGCGGGCTCGAGCCCTCCGATCACTTGGGCGACCACTTCGATCTCCGGGTCGTCCAGCACCTTGTTGAGATCGTCGGTCAGCACACCGGCGGGCAAATCTGCGTCGCGAGCCTTGGCGACATCCCGCACCACGACTCGCTCCAGCCACAACGTGCGCCCCGCGTGCCGAGCCGTGCGGTCTCCCTGGTCCAACAGCAGCCGAGCGACCCCCGTGCCAACGGTTCCCATCCCAACAAGGGCGACTTTAGTCTTATTGCTCATTTGGCCGAACCGCTCTGTGCAGCGGAGTTAGGAGCGGAAAAAAGGGGGCGAGAGCGAGGAAGGCAGATGCCTGGCAGAGCCGCCGCAGGAGCGTAGTGACCAGGGCGGGACGGGGCGATGCGGCCAAAACTCCATGGTATTTGTCGTATGGGCAAAACGTCAACCGTGGCCGGTCGAGGATTCGGGCGCGAGTCGCATCGTCGTGGTGCAGGCTGCCAGCCTGCAACCTGCGATCAAGACCACAGCAATCACAGGCAAGCAGCCTGTGCCACGGGCTCGGCCGGCGCATCGGGATTGCGCAGTGCTGCACGGGCGAGGGCGCCCATGCTACGCGCGAAATTGTCGTGGTGCAGGCTGCCAGCCTGCTACCTGCGATCAAGACCACAGCAATCACAGGCAAGCAGCCTGTGCCGCTCGCGACAAAACTGACCGGGCCTCCGTCGCAAGCGGCCCTTGTGAGGCCCGCGAACGGACCGGGCCTCCATCGCAGGCGACCCTTGTGAGGCCCCCGTAACCATTCGGGACAGAGCCGTTGCGGGTCCGCGCCGGCGCCCGCGGGCCCCCCTGTGGGAAAAACTTTAGTGAACCGTCGTTTCGGGAGTGCGGCAAATGCGTTGTAATCACACGAGCGACCGAATCGGTTGAAGCCGCGCGAGTGCCAAGGGAGAAGTACATTGATGGATGCCGCAGCCAAAGCATTCTTTGAAAAGCTACTGAACACGCCCAGCCCCTCGGGGTTTGAACAGCCAGTCCAAAAAGTGGTCCGCGAGCGGATGGGGCCGTTTGCCGACGAAGTTCGCACCGACTCGCACGGCAACGTGATCGTCGTCAAGAATCCCGACTCGCCGCTGCGGCTGATGTTTGCGGGGCACTGCGATCAAATCGGCTTGCTGATTAGCTACATCGACGAGTTCGGCTTCCTTTATGCGCAAACCATTGGTGGCTGGGACCCGCTGCAATTGATCGGCCAGCGGATGGTGGTCTGGACATCCTCCGGTCCGATTCCGGCAGTGATCGCCCGCAAGCCGATCCATCTCCAGGACGAGAACGAGCGGAAGCAGATGCCCCGCATCCAGGATCTGTGGCTCGACATCGGCGCCAAGAACCGCGAGGAGGCCGGGGACCGCGTCAGCATCGGCGACCCGGTCACGCTGGAGCTGGGGATGCGCGAGTTCACCAACGACCTGGCGACCGCGCCGAAAATGGACAACACCTGCGGGCTGTGGGTGGTGATGGAAGCGTTTCGCCGAGCGGTGAGCAAGTCCGTTTCGATCGGGCTCTACGCAGTCTCGACCGTGCAGGAAGAAATTGGCTTGAGGGGCGCTCGAACCAGCGCTTTCGGGATCGACCCGCAGGTTGGGATCGCCGTCGATGTCACTCACGCCACCGATTGCCCGAATCTGGATCGACGACAATTGGGCCAGATTGAGGTGGGCGCCGGACCGGTGGTGTTCCGCGGGCCCAACATCAACCCGGTGGTGCACGACCGCCTGACGCAGATCTGCGAACGCCAGCCAACTCCCTATCAGTCCGCGGCGCTTGGCCGAGGCGCTTCAAACGATTCCAACGCGTTGCAGCTGACGCGAGCTGGCGTGGCCACGGGGCTCGTCAGCATCCCCAATCGCTACATGCACAGCGCCGTGGAGACCATCTCCCTGCTGGATATCGATCGAGCGGCCGACTTGCTCGCCAACTTTGCCCTCGAATTGAGGGAAGGCGACGAGTTTACCCCCTGAATCTTTCGCGATTCCGATCCCTCGCTCACGCTTCGGGTTTCCTTGTTGAGGCACGCCGGATTCGCTTTTCGGCCCGATCGGCCCTGCCAGAATGGCATGAACGGGGGTAACCGGTGGTCGCCTCCCGCGAAAACAAGAGTCTGACTTTGGCGGAGCGCCGAAAACGAACCCCTTGGTGCACAAGACTTTGTCTCGAAGAGTCCGTGACGGGCTGCAACGGGGATGTGGAGGCTTGAACTGGGCAGCTCGGAGCAAACCACACTCCCCCCGTTTCCAATCGCCAGAGGATCACGAAAGTCGATCGTGGCAACGCTGGCCGGACAGGATGTTTGGCACACCGGTTGCATGATGGTGGCCCTTCAAGGTTTGACTGCCAACTTGTCCCGGTATGGGAAGACCAGTCGAGCCTCCCACAGGCGACCCATGTGAAGGCCGATGGGCCCGGTCCGCCCAACCGAATGGACTCAGATTAATCCCGCTTTCTCCCGCATTACACCGTCCGACATGGTTCGAGAGGACTGCCTTGATGGCAGGTTCCCCGATCAATGCCGCGGCGGCTACCGAGAAAATTTCCACAACGCATCGCCATAAGGAGAGTACGACGTGGCAAAGCAGATGGTGTTTGACGACGAGGCGAGACAGGCGCTGCTTGAGGGCGTGTCCAAACTGGCACGTGCCGTTCGCAGCACGCTCGGCCCACGCGGCCGCAACGCCGTGCTGGACAAGGGCTGGGGCTCTCCGAAGGTGACCAAGGACGGTGTGACCGTCGCCGAGGACATCGAGCTGGACGATGTGTTCGAGAACCTGGGCGCCCAATTGGTCAAGGAAGCCGCCAGCAAGACCAACGATGTGGCGGGCGACGGCACGACCACGGCCACGGTCTTGTCCGAGGCGATTTTCCGCGAGGGCCTGAAGATGATCGCCGCCGCGGCCGATCCGATGGCGTTGAGCCGGGGCATTGCCAAGGCGGTCGACGCGGTCCAGGAGTCGATCGATAAGCTGGCCAAGCCGATCAACGCCAAGAGCAAGAAAGAGATCCAGCAAGTCGCGACGATCGCGGGCAACAATGACCCGACGATCGGCAATGTGCTGGCCGACGCGTTTCTGAAAGTCGGCAAGGACGGCGTGATCACGGTCGAAGAAGGTCGTGGCAGCGAAACCACCGTCGAGGTGGTCGAGGGCATGCAGTTCGATCGCGGCTTCCTCTCGCCGCATTTTGTCACCAACGAACAGGAGGTGACCGTCGAGCTCGACAACTGCTACGTGCTGTTGTTCGAAGAGAAGATCTCGACTAACAAGAAGCTGATTCCGCTGTTGGAGTCGCTGATCAAGGCCAAGCGGCCGCTGCTGATCATCGCCGAAGACGTTGAGGGCGAGGCGCTCGCGACGCTGGTGGTCAACAAGATGCGCGGCATTCTGCAGGTTTGTGCCGTGAAGGCGCCGGGCTATGGTGATCGCCGCAAGGCAATCCTCCAAGACCTCGGTGTGCTGCTGGGCGGACAGCCGATCTTCAAGGATCTCGGCATCGACCTGGAGAGCGTGACCCTCAAGGACCTCGGCCAAGCCAAAAAGATCAAGATCACCAGCGACGAGACGGTGGTGGTCGGTGGCGCCGGCAAGAAGGCCGACATCGAAGGCCGCGCCGAGCAGATCCGCCGAGAGATTGAGGTCACCGACAGCGAGTACGATCGCGAGAAGCTGCAAGAGCGACTCGCCAAGCTGGCGGGCGGCGTGGCTCAAATTAACTGCGGCGCCGCGACAGAGACCGAAATGAAGGAGCGCAAGGCGCTGCTCGAGGACGCCAAAGCGGCCACCCAGGCCGCGCTCGAGTCGGGCATCGTTCCCGGCGGCGGCGTGGCGCTGCTGCGTGCGGCCGACGCGCTGGGCAAGCTCAAGCTGGAGGGCGACGAGGCCCTGGGCGTCGAGATCGTCCGCAACGTGCTTGACTACCCGCTTCGCGCCATCGCCAACAACGCGGGCCTGGACGGCGCCGTCGTGGTGAACCGAGTCCGCCGTCTGAAGTCGAAGACCGAGGGCTACAACGCGGACAAGGACACCTACGAAGACATGATCGACGCCGGCATCATCGATCCGGCGAAGGTGGTCAAGACTGCCTTGGCCAACGCTGCCAGCGTCGCCTCGCTACTGTTGACCACCGAGTCGTTGGTGACCGAGATTCCGGTCGAGGCTTCCGACGACGACCACCATGATCACCACGACCACGGCATGGGCGGAATGGGAGGCATGGGTGGCATGGGCGGCATGGGTGGCATGCCCGGCATGATGTAAATCGCCGCACCAACAACATACAACATCGCTACAACAGCGCAATAACAGCGTTTTCCGGCCAGCGTCGGAAAGCGAGACTTTCGACCAAGGATTAACCAAACATGGCAAAGATCAAGATTCGTCCTCTCGATGATCGTGTGGTGGTGGAGCCGATTGAGGCCGAGGAGACCACGGCGGGCGGCATCGTGCTTCCCGACTCCGCGAAAGAGAAGCCGCAACGGGGCAAGGTCGTCGCCGTCGGCCCCGGCCGGTTGATGGACAGCGGCGCTCGGGGTGAGTTGTCTGTCGCCGTGGGCGACGAAGTCATCTATGGCAAGTACGGCGGAACGGACATCGAAGTCAACGGCACCGAGGTGAAGGTGCTGCGAGAGAGCGACATCCTCGCCAAGGTGCTTTGATCGCAGCCGCTCGGCGGTTTCGGGCGCTCGCCCGCCGCCGAACCTCCCTCCCCAACAACTACCCACTGACAAAGGGCAACACTCGTGGCTAAACAGCTTTTGTTTGACGACCACGCTCGCGCGAAGATGCTGCAGGGCGTGGACAAGTTGGCCGACGCCGTTGCGGTGACCATGGGCCCCACCGGCCGCAACGTGATCATTGACAAGTCCTTCGGCGGCCCCACCGTGACCAAGGACGGCGTCACCGTCGCCAAGGAGATTGAACTCGAGGACCGCTTCGAAAACATGGGCGCCAAGCTCGTGGTCGAGGTCGCTCAGAAGACTTCGGACTTGGCCGGCGACGGCACCACCACCGCGACCGTGCTGGCGCGAGCCATCTTCCGAGAGGGCCTGCGGAACATCGTCGCGGGCAGCAACCCGATGGCGGTTCGGCGCGGCATCGAGCGGGCGGTCGACGCCGCCGAGGCCAAGCTGATCGAAATGGCTCGGCCGGTCCAGAGCGCCGACGAGGTCGCCAACGTCGGCGCCATCAGCGCGAACAACGACATGGCGATCGGCAAATTGCTGGCGGACGCTCTGCAACGCGTCGGTCGCGACGGCGTGATCACGGTCGAAGAGGGCAAGACCACCAAGACGACGGTCGAGTTCGTCGACGGCATGCAGTTCGACAAGGGCTTTGTCTCGCCGTACTTCATCAACAACCCCACCGAGATGAATTGCGAGCTCGAGAACGCCGCGATCCTGATCCACGAGAAGAAGATCAGCAACCTCCGCGACCTCGTGCCGATTCTCGAGAAGGTGACGCAGAGCGGCAAGCCGCTGTTGATCATCGCCGAGGACGTCGACGCCGAGGCGCTCTCGCTGCTGGTCGTCAACAAGCTGCGTGGCACGCTGAATGTCTGTGCCGTCAAGGCTCCGGGCTTCGGCGACCGCCGCAAGGCGATGCTCGGCGACATCGCCGTGCTCACCGGCGGCACGCTGATCAGCGAGGACCTCGGCATCCAGCTTGAGAACCTCACGCTGGACCACCTTGGCCAGGCCGCGAAGATCAAGATCGACAAGGGCACGACCACGATCGTCGAAGGGCAGGGCAGCCGCGATGACATCGACAAGCGAGTCGCTCAAATCCAGGCTCAGATCTCGCAGACCGAGAGCGAGTACGACAAGGAGAAGTACCAGGAGCGACTGGCCAAGCTGGCCGGCGGCGTGGCGGTGATCTCCGTGGGCGCCGACACCGAAGCCGAGATGAAGCAGACCAAGGCCCGCATCGAGGACGCGCTGCACGCGACTCGTGCCGCGGTCGAAGAGGGCATCCTGCCCGGCGGCGGCGTTGCCCTGCTGCGTTGCAAGGACGCCGTCGAGGCCGCTCGCTCGTCCGCCAAGGGCGACGAGAAGGTTGGCGTCGACATCGTGCTGCGGGCGCTCTCCTATCCGCTCCGCCAGATCGCCGACAACGGCGGCATCGACGGCTCGGTCGTCGCCGACGAGGTTCTGGAGAAGCCCGCCAACTTCGGCTACGACGCCAACAAGGGCGAGTACTGCGACCTGTTGAAGGCCGGCATCATCGATCCGGTCAAGGTGGTCCGCACGGCGTTGAGCAACGCGGCGAGCATCGCCGGACTGTTGCTGACCACCGAGGCGATGGTCACTAACTTCGACAAGGACGACAAGTCGAAGCGGCGCGTGGAAGGCAGCGTGTCCTAGGACACCTCCGAGCCCTCCGTCAACGTGAAGCGGAAGCAACTAGCCGGGGAGCGAAGGGTCCGCCCAACGCTCCCCGTGTCTTTGCCGAACTGAGTTGAGTAACGGGGGCAAGCCAGCTCAAGTGTTTGCGCTCGTCTCGTGATTCTTTGACCCCATGATTCGGCGGCGCGGCGCCAAGCCTCGGCCCCGCCGGAAGGCCATGGCAACCATGTCAAAACGATGCTACTACGAAGTTCTCGGAGTCGAGCGCACCGTCGCCGAGAAAGAACTGGCATCGGCCTACCGCAAGCTGGCGATTCGCTTCCATCCTGACAGCAATCCCGATGACGAGGACGCCACCGTCCGATTCAAGGAAGCCGCCGAGGCGTATGAGGTGCTCAGCGATCCCGAAAAACGGGCGCTTTACGATCGGCACGGACACGCTGGCATCGATGGCGGGGCACAGCAGTTTCACCGCGCGGAAGACATCTTCGAAGCGTTCGGCGAACTGTTTGGCGACGGCATTTTCGGCGACATTTTTGGGCGTGGCAGCCGTCAACGCCAACATCGTGGCGCCGATATCCGCTGCGACGTCACCTTGACGCTCGAGGAAGCAGCCAGCGGCGTCACCAAAGACGTGACCATCAACCGGTCGCGGAAGTGCGATGTTTGTTCGGGCAGCGGCGCCAAGCCCGGCACCCAACCCCGACAATGCCCGCAATGCAATGGCCGGGGCAAGTTCATCCAATCCACCGGCATTCTCCGTGTGCAGACCAATTGCCCCACCTGCGGCGGCGCCGGGGCGGTGATCGAGGAACACTGTGCCGAGTGCCGTGGACACGGACGGATTGCCGATCCGGTCACGCTTTCCATCGCCATTCCCGCCGGCGTCGACAACGGAATTCGCGTGCGCGTGCCCAACGAGGGCGAGCCGTCACCCGATGGCGGCCCGCCGGGACATTGCTACTGCTTCGTCACGGTCAAGGATCACCCGTTGTTTCAGCGCGACGGGAACCACCTCATCGTCTCGCTGCCCATCACCTTCAGTCAGGCGGCCCTGGGCGCCACCATCGACGTGCCGACACTCGATGGCCCCCATCCGCTGAAGATTCCCGCAGGCACGCAATCGGGCGAAGTGTTTCGGATCCGGGCGCGCGGCGTGCCCGATCCCCGCACGACTCGCCAGGGCGACTTGCTCGTCCAAACGCACATCGAGACTCCCAAGAAACTCAACAAACGGCAACGCGAATTGCTCACCGAATTGGCCGAACTCGAAGACACCCACGTCAGTCCGCGACGCAAGAGCTTCCTGGAGCGGCTGCGAGACTACTTTACCGAGCCCAGCGAGTAACCCGCGCGGCGGACGGAGGACTCCCACCGCTCACTGGCGAACATCGGCCATTCCCACAGGCAGAGGACCGTCTTATGAACACCCCCGACCAGCACCCGGAGGATCCGGCTCAGCCGGATTCCGCTCAGGATCCGCACGCCGACGCCGTCGAGGCAATTGCGAACGAAGTCGCCGCCGACCAGGACGTCGATCAGCAACTGCGCAAAAGGATTGAGGAGTTGCAGGGCGACTTGCTGCGTGGACAAGCCGAGCTGGACAACTACCGCAAACGCGTCAATCGCGAGCTAGAGCAGCAGCAAAAATACGCGGCGATTCCATTGCTAACCGATCTTGTCGGCGTCGTCGACAACCTGTTCCGCGCACTGGATGCGGCGGAGGCGGTTGATGCCAAGAACGATCTGACCGTCGGAGTGCGGATGGTCGCCGATGCGATGAAGCAGGTGATGTCCAAGCACGGCTGCCAGCAGGTTGGAAAGCCCGGGGACACTTTCGACCCGAATATTCACGAGGCAATCGCTCAGCAGCCGAGCGATGACCACGAGCCTGGGCGGATCTCCTATGTCCACCAACAAGGCTACCAACTGCACGATCGTGTCGTGCGGCCCGCGCAGGTCATCGTCTCCAGCGGCCCCGCGCCCAAGCAGACCGAAGCAAACTGAGCGAATCCCCATTTCGCGGAGAACGGCTGATGCCGACTTACGACTACGAGTGCGACGCGTGCGGGCATACGTTTGAGCTGTTTCAAGGCATCAACGACCCGGTGAAAAAGAAGTGTCCCGAATGCGGCAAGCTGAAGCTGCGCAGGCTGTTCGGCACCGGCGCCGCGATCGTTTTCAAGGGCTCCGGGTTCTACGAGACGGACTACCGCAGCGATTCCTACAAGAAGGGTGCAGCTGCCGAAAAGAAGGCCGGCGAGTCCGACTCGTCCGGCTCCAAGTCGGAGAGCAAGTCCGAAGCCAAGCCCGAAAAGTCGCCCAAGCCCGACAAAGGCTCCAAGAAGTCGGATAGTTGACGATGAACTCCCAGCTGCGCTGCCCGGTCTGCGGCAAGCCCGTGGATCCGGAGTCTCCCGCGACGGCGATGCCGTTCTGCTCCTCCCGC
>JAGQPF010000159.1 GCA_020426845.1 Planctomycetales bacterium | reverse complement strand
GCACCGGCTTGCCATTGGTGTTGAACTTGTCTCTCTTCTTCCGCTTTGGACGGACCGCGCCAGGCGGTGTCGACTCGGGAATAGCCGTTTGTGGAAGACATTTTGTTGTCACGGCTCCACGGGATCGTTGGCGTCGTCGAGTAAGCTCCAGATCCGCGCCTTGCTCCGCAATTGTTCCACATAGACGTCGTCAAAGCGACTAGCGGACTCCTGCCTCGCAGCCGCCACGAGCTGCGGGCGAACGTCGTCCAAAGTCAGCGGGCGGGCTTCGCGCCGCTCCAACAAGCGGCAGACGTAGAGCATCTCGCCCTCGTCGATGACCCCGCTGATCGCGCCCGGCTTGAGCCGCGACAGCGCGTCTCGACGAGCGCCCGGCACGGTGTCCAACGGCGTCCATGCGTTGACGGCGAAGTGAATGCGCTCGCCGCGGAAGCCAGACGGCGCCGGCGCATCAACTCCCAACGCGCGCTGGCGAGCGAAATCGAGAGTCTCAATGGCCGCGGCTCGCGTCGCGAAGTCCTGTTTGTTGACCGACAACTGTTCCCAACGCGCCTGTGCGGGAGCCTGTTGTGTCGCGTATCTGGCTGCAAACAGCCGTTGCAAGGCGGCTTCGTCGACTGGCTGAGTGGTGTTGCGCACTTGTTGCATCCAGGCTTCGGCCAGCAACTGTTCCTTTTCGCGAGGATTAATCTCGCTCGCCCCGGGGAAAGCGCTCGCAATCAGCATTGCCACCTGTTCCGCCGGCATCCGCCGAGCGGCTTCGCGCGCCAGCAACACGCGACCGATGGCGTCTTTAATCAGCTGTTGCCGCGTTGCGAACGGCAAGTCCTCCAACGAGCCGGGAATCGGCTGCTTGGGATGGTGGACCACGTATTCCAACAGCAAGTCCGCTTCGCGAATGGCCACGTCGTCGACGCGAGCGGCGATGAGCTCGGACTGAGGCACCACCTTTTGATAGTCGACCAATGCGATCTTGGTGTTGCTGACGGAGCCTCGGGTCGCGGTCGAGGCGCTGTCCGTCGGCGCCGGCAGCGCGTCGGATGCAGGGGCATTGCTGGCCGGCGCCGGTGGCGGAGTCGCGTCGGGGCTGGCCGCCTCGTTGACTACAGGAGGCGGCCCCTCCGCCGGCAGCACGGACTCCGCCGCGGCGGTTTCGTTGTAGCCGCCACAATTCGACACGGCAATTCTCGCCAGCCGCCGCACGCGAGCCGAGGGCTCGCGAAAGCAGCCGTTGTCCGTCATGCCGCTGCCGAGTTCGTTGAGTTTTTTAAGCAGCTTTTCGCTGCAACAGTTCCCCGAGGCGCAGACCGCACACGGCCCGCCACCGTTGGAGCGAATCGCTCGGACCGCTTCGTAGCGCACTTCTTCGGTGCAGTCTTCGAGCGCCGAGAGGAACGCATCCTCGATGCCCGGATAGCATCCGCTGCAACCGATGCGCCCCAAGTACCGAAGCGCCTTGATCTTCTGCTCCGCTCCATCCTCGGACGCCTTAATCTCCGCCGCCGCCTGAGCCGCGGGGTCAGCGTCGGGCGAGCTGTTGGCGGGGTCGGTGATCGACGTCACCGCAGGTTTGGACTCCAGTCCCGGAAATCGCATGCCGAGCCGGTTGCGGACGCCCTGGCCCACTCGCCGCAGACCTGTGCCAATGCCTTGTATGGCGCGGCCAATCGGACCGGGCCCCGATGGGCTCGCGGGAGGCTGGATGGCGACGATGGTCGTTCCACCCGCTGCCGCGCTCGCAGGCGCAGCAGGCGCAGGCGCTGTCGCGGGCGCAGCGGCGCAACCCAGCGACAACGCAACCAAGCCGAGCAGAGGTGAAAGACGAAGAGCCATATATCCAGTCTGTGACGGAACAACAGTTTTGCTGTCCTCAGCGGAATGATCGATACAACCGTTAAGGTTTGACAATCATCGGTTCGCCGCTGCACGGAACTTGTGCTTTCCCGGTGGCGAGCTACCGAAAGTCAAATTGCAGCAACTTGGCAGTCTTGGAAGCGGGGAGAACTTCCACTTCCTGATCTTCCTTCAACCGCTTGTTGCGGCGCAGCAGACGGGCGGTTACGCGGTACTTTCCGAGGGGCAAGTCGCTGATCGAAAAGACGCCATCGTTGGACGAGCTGGCTTCTCCGTGCTCCACTTTGACCGTCGCGTCGAGAGGTGTGACGACAATCTCCGCTCCTTCCGCTGGAGCTTGGCGGTAGCGAATGATTCCGGCAATCTTGCCGCGATCCTCCGCCTCTTTGGGGAGCGGAGGAGTCACGGTGATCCGCAGAGCCGTATAGGGGCTGGCGTTGCCGACATGATCCGTGGCTCGCAGCAGCAAGGTTTGTCGGCCGGGCGTGAGCGACTCGGTTGGAATCGTGAATTGCCACTGGGCGCCATCTCCTTTGACGCCCTCCACGGGCGGTGTCTCCGGGTCGAATTCTCCCAATCCTCGCTTGTCGAAACCGGCCTCAACTTTGGCCACGAAGCCACGTTGTTCGTCTCGGCTGTCAACGACGACTTTCAACTCGCCGCCCACTTCGACGATTCGCCCCGGCGAAATGTCCTGCACCAACAGTCGTGGCGGCAATCCGTCCAACCAGATCTCTTCGGCGGCGTCCTGGGCGACCACTGTCCCGAGTCGGAGCTGAGCGAGCAGGTTGGCGCGGATGTTTCGCAGGCCATCGGCCGGCACGTCGACGGCAAAGTCATCCGCACGGGAGCGGATCGTTAGAATTCCTTCGGAGTCGGAGCTGGCGATTTGAGCGGTCAGTTCTCGATCGGAGTACAACCGCAAGGTCGTGTCACCCAGGAAGTCGCGGTCCATGGCTTGATCAAGGCCCACTTCCACGTAGTGATCGGGGGAGCTAAACGACCCGGGTGGCGCGTCGACCTGCAGTCTCGCTCGCACCGTTCGTCGTGGGGCGAGGTAGTTTTGATACTTCACTGGCTCGACCACTTGGACGCGAGACTCCTGTTCGACCAGCTCGCCATCCGCATCGGCGTCGCAACGGACGCGGAAGGTGTAGGCGCGCGGATAGTTGTCGATCGCGACGCGGACCGTCGCTGCGCCGCCCGGGATGGGCGGCAGATCGATGTGGAGCTGCGCCGTCCGGCTGGCATCGAACTCCGCTTGGAGCCGTGAAGCTGGGCCAGGCACAAGCGGAGCATCCAATGCGATGTCGGCCTGAACTGCGTTTTGCGGCAACTCGGCGCCCGGCTTGGCGGCCACTTCCACTTCGATGCGCTGGCGTTCGAGACTGTAGCGCACACGTGGCCGGGCGAAGCGGCGCGGGTGTTGGACTTGCAACGAAAGACGGCGCAACATCCGATATTCGCTGTCTTGGTCCTCGATGACGAGGATGATCGTGCCGGGCAGCGTTGTTGGCGCCGCCTCTGCCCCATTGGCTTCCGGAGCGTGATCTGCGGGCGGCCCGTCTTGCTCGGGCGCTGCGCTCTGTTTGGGGAAAGGAAACGGCTGACTCGGATGATCGCCATCCAACTTCACCACGAGCGGCTCGACAATCGGACGGAGCGGACCGAGCTCGCTGAGCAGTGATTCGGCCTGATTGCGATGCAGGCTGCCGGCAGGAAAACTTGCATGTCGTGCGAGCAGTTCGTTGGCGGGTGCGAGCAGGCGGACGCGGTACGTTTGAGCCTGTTGGGACTCGGTGGTCAATGCGAGGTGAAATGTGGTGTCACGATTGGGGAATGCGAGCAATTGGTAGCCATCGCGCAGCGGAGCTACGCTGTTCTGGGGGCCGCGCACATCCAGCGCCACGTTGGGAATTCGTGGCGCCACGATCCACGTTCTGCGCTCCTCGTAGCTGTTTTCGACTCGCACCGGAACGACGCCGCGCTGCAGCAGGTCCGCCGACGCGGGTGAGACCAGCGAGTTGTCGTGTGCCGCCGCGATCACGCGAATGCGCACCGGCGCGGAGCCGATGGCCTCGGCCACGATCGACAGGGGGATGCTTAGGTCGCGTGATTCTCCGGGCTGCAGCGTCAAGCTGGGCGGCGAGTCAGCTCGCAGCAGGGCCTCGTCGTCAACGTTGGACGACAGCGCGTAGACGCGCGCGGCGCGGCGATCGAGGGCGACTTGTTGTTCGTTGGCGTCCGCCAGCACCCAAACTCGCAGCGACGCGGTGTCGTGGTTCTGCAGCAGTACGGTGATGGGCTGCGCCGTTTCGAGAGCGGTCACGGACTCGGTTACTTGGACTTCGAGGTGAGGTCGCAGGTCGAGCGCCAGTGTCGCCTCGGGAGCGCGCTGTCGCGCCGCGAGAGCCAGTTCGTCCGCGCGCCGGGCGAGCGCTCGCCGCGCGCTGTCGCTGGCAAAGGCTTGGTGCAGCCAGGCGGATTTGCGTTGCCACGCCAACAATTCCCGCAGCTGCCGGTCTTGTGTCAGTTGGCTAAGGTGACTGGAGGCGAGCAGCGGCGCGTCGCGCGGGTCCAACACCAACAAGGCGCAGTGAATAGAGTCGAGATCGGGCCAGCGGAGATTCGGCGCAGCCGCAGTGGCGGAGATCATCGCCGGCAACTCGGCAAGCAAGGATTGCACGTGTTGCTCGACGTCCGCCGCTGCTTGCCAACGCGTCGCCTCACTCGCTCGACGTTCAATCGCTGTCTCGAACTGGGCCAGCGGCTTGTCCAGTTCGTTGAGTTGCGCTGCGCCGTTGGCATCGGAGAGTCGCGCACCGAGCGAGGCGAGCTCGGCCGCGGCGCGAAGGATCTCCTGATACGCCACCCAATGTCGCTGGGTGGCGCTTGTTTGCGGCGAGTTGTTGGGCCGCGTCATGATGGTGGGCGGCGTAAAATTGGCGACGAGTTCACGGTCCATCGCGAGCTGGTTCGCCAATAGTGTGCTGCGCGTGCCGGCGTCCACGAGCGTCAGCCGCACGACTGCATCGAGCCCGACGCGATCGGCCGGAAGGGTCGTGTTCGCCAGCGCGTCGAGGGTTTCGCGGGCCCAGCCTGCGCCGACCAACTCCAGTTGACGCGCTGCCAGGCTGACTTCGGCTCGCACTTCGGCGAGCGTCGATGGCTCCGCCTCGGCAAGCAGCCGAGAAAGATGTTTGACGTGTCGGAAGAGCAATAGCAGCCGATCGCGCGGCGGCGATTGATCGGGCGAGGCGTTGATGGAGTTGG
This sequence comes from Planctomycetales bacterium, assembly GCA_020426845.1. Lineage (GTDB taxonomy): Bacteria > Planctomycetota > Planctomycetia > Pirellulales > Pirellulaceae > JAGQPF01. Next base: position 17,307 of record JAGQPF010000159.1, on the reverse strand, counting down.
CCGCCCAGTCGAGCACGCCCGGAAAGTCGTAGAGACAGCGGTTGCAAATCATCTTTGCGACCACGATCGTCTGAATCGCGTCGGCGGCGTCGAGGTACGAGTCGCACGCCGCCTGCAGCCGCTGTCGCAGGCTTTCTAACTGCTGCGGGGCATCATCATTGGCCAGCAACTGCAACGCGTCGGCCCGCAGCGTGTCGCCGCGCTCGATCCATGCCGACACCCAAGGCGTGGTGTGCTGACCGAATTGTGCCACTTGGTGAGCGAGCCGCTCGGCACACAAGGCGAGCCGTCGGTGGCTCCAGGGGATTGCCTCGCGGCTGGCGATGCGAACGAGCAACTGCACTTCGGCCAGTCGCTGTAGCTCGGCCGGCAGTGGCTCGGGCCAAATCTTGGCGGGGTCGGGCGGGTCGGCGGCCATGGCGGCCATGTCCACTTGCCGCGCCAGCTCGCGGTCGCGCGGGTCTCGCAGGCGCCAGATGCGATAGCCGAGGTTCTCCGCGGGCGGCGGTCCCGCGTCGTCTCCCCAGGCGTCGGCGAACCGCCGCGCCAAGCCACGGCGAGCGTCCGGCAACTGGCGGTCGCCGCTGGCCAATGCCTGAATGGTGGGCGCTACGCGGCGCAGCTCTTCATAACGCGTGTCGCCGGCGCGCGGCGGCTGCCAGCTCAAGTCGTCCCATGCGAGCAACAGTCGTGTTTCGAATTCTCGCCAAAGATGAGGCACGCGCTCCAAAACTTGGTGGTGTCGGTGGACGTCGCCGCGAACCGCATCTCGCCATGCGAGCAGCTGTTCGATCAACTCGGTGCGCTCACGGTGCAACTGACGCTCGCGTTGCGTGTAGGGATCCGGCTTCGGGGCGCCCTCCCCCGAGCTCGATGGCTCCTCGCTGGACGAGGAGTCCTGCGACGCATCGGCTCCGTCCGCGCCGCCCGAGGAGCCCTTGTCCTCCCGCACTGCGGCGGGCTGTGGCAGATCGGTGAGTTGAGTGACAAAGTTCTGCCACTGTTGCCAGCGAGCTTCGAAGTTGTCGGCCGAGTCCGGCAGCGGCGGCAGCCGCTCCACAAACGCTGAACGCTCGGCGGATTCAAGCGCGGCCAGCGAGGTGGGGGGCAGCCACTGCCGTCGAGTTTCTGCATGGTTCAGGACAGCCTCGAGGTTCAGGGAACGCTCCTCGGGCGGCACTTCCGCCACGGACAACAACACTTGCCGCTCGGCGCCCGCAGCTCGGGCTGGATGCAACAACTGCGGTGTCTGCGTCTCGCGGCCGGATGTCGCCTGGCGGGACCACTCCGAGACATGGCTCAGGACAAACCGATGCAATTCATCGACCGTGATCTGCTGGTCCTGATTCAAGTCCGCGGCGCCGCGCAAGCCCTCGGTGACAAACAACGAAAACGCGCTGCGACGGAGTGCCGGTGACATGCGCGGACGCTCGTGCGTGGCATGGCTTGTCAGCACCCACAGGTTTTCGTCGTCCCGCTGCTCGACGAGCGACGCCAGCCGATTGGCAAAGTCGTCGACGATCACGCCCAGCCTGAGGTCGTGAACGTGATCGGTCGCGTCCACAATGACCAACTTGACTTGGGCCCGCCGCTTTGCGAGCGCGTCGAGCACCGACTTGACCTCGACGGCGCCAAGCTCCGGCTGCCGCGGATCAAAGTTGCTGCAGAGCCAGCGCGGCTCGCCGTTGACCACCAAGCCGTCGGCGGCGACGTGCAAGATCAGCGCGTCGGAGGGGGTCTGCTCCAATTCGAGTTGAGCGGCGATTTCGCGCAGCGATTGGGAGGTGGCGAGGCTCGGCAACTCCAGTGGCTGCGCGGGAGCCTCGTCTCTGCTACGAAGCCCGTAGAGCGCGGGCGACAGAGCCTGCAGCGCCGCGAGTGTTTCGCTTGAGTAGGCCGCCCCGTAACTGCCGGGTTGGGAGTTGGCGCCAACCGTGAGCAACGCCACTTGGGTATTGACGTGCTGCATTGGTCGCCGCACCATCCAGACAAAACCTGCCAGCAGAGCCAACAGGCTGACGGCGGCGACGGCGCCGCGGACACGACGCTGCCGGCGCGCGCGCTCGCCGATGAGCCGCTGCGGCCGCCACGAGCGATTGCGAAGCGAGATTCGCCGGGCCACGTCAGACCTATCTATATAGAGTTCGAGTCACGATCGTCCGTGCCCGCCGTGTTTCTGCGGCAGGACGGATTCGCGCGTACCCTATCAATAACCGGGACGAGGCGTCTAGCTCGCTTGTCGCTCGCGCCACCCTGGTTCCCGGTTTGCCGGTTTGTACGACGAGGACATTGCGCCAGCCGCTCGACATTCATTGAAAGTTAGGCTGTCGCTCACAGCGTTGGCGCCCTGGGTGGTTTGCGGGTTATGGGAGGTCGTGGAGGAGTCCATTCGCGATTCCGATCCCTCGCTTACGCTTCGGGTTTCCTTGTTGAGGCATGCCGAATTCCCGCGCAGGGGCGCATCGCAAATAGGCAGTAACTATCTGTCTTTCGTTTGCGATGCCAAGTGGCGCGGATGACGTCGTTCGCGGGGCTGGAAGAAGTTTGACTGGTTGTCCCAATCGTGCTACTTTTCCCATGCTCATCGGCAACTTCGCGGAATACGGAATCTTTGCTTTCTTCCCTGCAATTAAGTTAGTCGTCAGCCGATTCAAACTGGCGATACAAGACATGTGGCGTAAACTCCTCCGCCACCTCGACGCCGTTCCATGTTTGTCTGTTGCTTCGGGTAACGTTTGGGGCGACTGCCCTCCGCTCTTCTTTGGCCGGATTCCCCGGGCAACCTTGTCAGATTTAGCGCACTGTTGAAAAAGCCGGTGGCAATCGGGATCGCCTTCGCTGCGAAGAAACGCGGTGTTGATTGCCGGATTCGGTGTTTTTAATGGACTCCTGCACACCTTGGCGCCCGTTTCATCGATTGAACTGCAACGCATGGCAACTGCTGAAATCCTCGATCTGGAAAAACTCACCGCGCCGATTGCGGGTGAAAGCCCTGTGGGCACCGATCTTCGCACTGACACTTCTCCCGCCTCGCTGTACTACCGCATTAAGGACTTGCGTTCTCAGGCTCGCAAGTCCGAGCGCCAGCTGGAGATGGGAATGGATGACGACGTCGAGCCGCCGGACTGGCGTCCGCTGGTGGAGGCGGTGCCCGAGTTGCTGGCGGAACGGACCAAGGACCTCGAGTTGGCTGCGTACTTCATTGAAGGCCTGGCGCGGGAGTACGGATTTGCCGGCTTGCGAGACGGGTTTCGCTTGGTCAACTCGCTGGTCGAGCAGTTTGGGGACGTGATTTATCCGCTTCCCGACGAGGATGGCGAAGAGACCCGGTTGGCTCCGTTGTCCGGACTCAATGGCGACGGGGCCAATGGCACGTTGATCGGGCCGATTGGCGCCATTCCGTTGACGAGCAACTCAAGCGTTGGCGAGTTCGGCCAATCGGCTTATGTCCAGGCGAAGGATTTGGAACGTGCCTCTCCGGAGGCCCGGGAGCGCCGCATCAGCCAGGGCGCCGTGTCGCTCGACACGTTTCAGGCGGCGATCAACGAGAGCAGTTCGGAGTTCCTCGTCAATTTGGTGGGGGACATCCGCGAATGTCGCGAGGCGTATGCCACCATGACCGCGACACTGGACGCGAAGTACGGTCAGCATTCGCCTCCATCGTCGCAGATTCGCGAGCTGCTGGAGGAGTGCCAGCGCACGTTGGAGACGGTCGCCCGCGACAAGCTGGCGGTGGCAGAGATGGCGCCACCGGAGGAAGAGGAAGAGGCAGCTGAATCGGATGCGCCGGCCGAATCGTCCTCGTCGTCGCGTCCAGCGACCGTTTTGGGAAAGATAGAGAATCGAGACGACGCATTTCGCGAAGTTATGCGAATTGCGCAGTATTTTCGTAAAACGGAACCGCACAGCCCCATTTCCTATGCGCTAGAGCAGATTGTCCGTTGGGGCAGATTGCCCCTGCCGGATCTGCTGAAGGAGCTGATTTCCGACGAGTCGAGCATCAGCCAGATGTTTCGACTGGTCGGAATCCGGGGCGACCATACCGAGGAGACACAATAGCGAGAGTAACGGACACCACCAGCGGGGGAAGCGGTTGTCATACATGCAGCAGGTCTCTCGTTGTCACTCGACGTTCTCGCCGTTGCGCCAACAAGTTGGCGGACAGCGACCGGTGAACCGTCAAATCTTGGTTGCGCGGTCGGGAAACTGGCCACGCCGCGGCAAGCCACGAGCTTGGGGCGGCACGCAACCTCAAGGTGAGGACGCGGCACTGGCGCTGCTCTGCTGCCATTGAATTGCCCAATCGGGAATCCCCTTCCACGCATTATCGCAAAGGCTGCTGACCATGGGAAAAAGTGTGCAAAACAAGCTGAGTCGAGTGCGCAAGCCGCGCGTCCACATCTCCTACGAGGTGGAGACCGGTGGCGCCATGGTCCAGAAGGAGCTGCCGTTTGTGATGGGCGTGATGGGCGACTTCTCCGGCGATCCGACGCAGGAGCTGAAGCCGCTCAAGGATCGCAAGTATGTGCAGATCGATCGCGACAACTTCAACGACGTCATGAAGCGAATGACGCCGGGCTTGAACATCAAGGTGGAGAACACCCTCGCCGGCGACGGCAGCGAGATGGCCGTGCAGTTGGCCTTCCAATCGATGGACGATTTTGAGCCGGCCAATGTGGCTCGGCAAGTGGAGCCTTTGCGCAAGCTGCTCGAGACGCGGGACAAGCTTCGTGATCTGCTCACCAAGATCGACCGCTCCGAGGACCTCGAGGAGATCCTTGAGCGCGTGCTGCAGAATACGGACGAGCTGAACAAGCTGTCCAAGGAACTTGGCGTCAACGAAGGCAACTAACACACGGCGAAACAGCCCGCTGGAAAACACCCAGCTGGCAATCGGACCCGTCCACCAGGCCTCACAAGGGTCGCCTGCGATGGAGGCCCGATCCGTCTTCACTTTGCAGAGCTGCCGTGGCGATTGCCGGACTAGGCGTTGTTCAACGGCCGCGTAAGGAGCAAATCAATGAGCACAGGCGAACAATCCAATGCCGAGAGCCAGGCTGCTTCCGCCGAGGAGCAGACCGTCAGCCTCTTGGATCAGGCAATCAGCGCGACCAAGCAGACGGAGCGGAATCGCGCCGAGGACCTGCTGGCGACACTGACCGAGCAGGCCCTCAAAGGCACGGTCACTTGGAGCAAGAACGTCACCGAGACGATCAACCAGGGCATGGCCGCCATCGACGAGGCCGTCTCCAAGCAATTGGCCGCGGTGATGCACAACGAGCGTTTTCAGAAGCTCGAGGGCACCTGGCGGGGCCTGCACCACCTGGTAATGAACAGCGAGACGGGCACCAACCTGAAAGTGAAGGTGCTGAACGTCACCAAGCGAGAGCTGTTCAAGGATCTGGACAAGGCGGTCGAGTTCGACCAGAGCCAGATGTTCAAGAAGATGTACGAAAGCGAGTTCGGCTCGCCGGGTGGCGAGCCTTACGGCGCCCTGATCGGCGACTTCGAGTTCTCGAATCATCCCGAGGACATCGACATGCTGGAGAAAATCTCCGGCGTGGCCGCCGCGGCATTCTGCCCGTTCATCTCCTCCGCGGCGCCCGAGCTGTTCGGGTTCGGCGAGTGGGCGGAGCTCGGCAAGGTTCGCGATCTCGCCAAGACGTTTGATTCGGTCGAGTACGCGAAGTGGAACTCCTATCGGGATTCCGAGGATTCGCGGTTCGTCACGTTGACGATGCCGCGCGTGCTCTCGCGACTGCCCTACGGCGCCAACACCGCGCCGGTCGAAGAGTTCAACTTTGAGGAGGTGGAGCTGGCGGCGGACGGCTCCGCGAAGGCCGTGCCTCACGACCAGTACTGCTGGATGAACGCCGCGTATGTCATGGGCACTCGGCTGACCGAGGCGTTCGCGACCTACGGCTGGTGCACCGCCATTCGCGGCGCCGAGGGCGGCGGCAAGGTGGAGGGCCTGCCGGCTCACATCTTCACCAGCGACGATGGCGACACGGACATGAAGTGTCCCACCGAGATCGCCATCACCGACCGTCGCGAGGCGGAGCTGAGCGGACTGGGCTTCCTGCCGTTGTGCCACTACAAGAACACGGACTACTCGGTGTTCTTCGGCGCACAGACGACGCAGAAGCCGAAGAAGTACGACGACGCGGATGCGACGGCCAACGCGGCGATCTCCGCCCGCTTGCCGTACATCATGGCGACCTCTCGCTTCGCCCATTACCTGAAGGTGATGGCGCGCGACAAGATCGGCTCCTTCATGGAGGCGACCGATTGCGAAGAGTGGCTGAATCGCTGGATCATGAACTACGTGACCGCGGATCCCAAGCCGAGCGCCGAGACCAAGGCTCGCTATCCGCTTCGCGAGGCTCGCGTGCAGGTTCGCGAGATTCCCGGCGCCCCGGGCTCCTACAACGCCGTGGCGCACCTGCGTCCATGGCTGCAGATGGAGGAGCTGACGGCGTCGCTGCGGATGGTGGCGAAGATCCCCACGCTCGGCTAAGCACCGAGCGTGAGGCAAGGAATGTCGTGGCGCGCGGCCGAGGACGTTGGTCCTCGGCCGCGACGCGAACATTGATCATGAGGGAGCGTCTTCGTGTCCGCGGCCGAATTTGGCGATCACCAGCCTGTCACTCAGCGTCTCGACAACGCTCCGGAGCCGGAGTCGTCGTGGAGCTTGCTGGATGACGTGCTGGCCATGGAGCCCGCGGCAGGCGCAGACAGCGCGGTGACGCGCGCCCCCACGATGCTCGAGCGGCTGATGCGGGCCGACTCGTTCGCCGAGTCGCTGCGGCTTTATGCCGAGGCGTCGGGGAAAGACTTGGCGCGGACTTCACTTCGCCAGCTCGCGCGTGCGATCAACCGCGATGTGGCAAAGATTGATCGGCTACTCAACGGTCAAGTCAACGCGATTCTGCACCACCCTCGGTTCCAGAAACTCGAGGGCTCGTGGCGTGGCTTGCAGTTTTTGGCCTCGCAGGTCTCCGATAGCGCGGCCGTCAAGATTCGCGTGCTCGATGTGAGCTGGAAAGAGCTGGTTCGCGACATCGATCGGTCGATTGAATTCGATCAGAACCGGCTGTTCAAGAAGATCTACTCCGATGAGTTTGGCACGCCTGGCGGCACGCCCTATTCGGTGCTGCTGGGCGATTATGAAATTCGTCCGCGTCCGCGTCCCGGCCAGCCGATGGACGATCTGGACGCGCTGCAGAGCATCTCGCAAGTGGCCGCCGCGGCGTTCTCCCCGTTTATCGCCTCGGCGCACCCTTCCCTGCTGGGCCTGGACTCGTTCACCGAGTTGCAGCGCCCCATGGATCTCGAAGCGATCATCGATCAGCCGGAATTCGTCAAGTGGCGCCGGCTGCGCCGAGAGGCCGACTCCCGGTTTGTGGGCTTGGTGCTTCCCCGGGTGCTGATGCGCCGCCCCTACACCCAAGCTGCGGAGCCACACGGCTTCGTGTTTCGGGAGGAGGTCGACACGGGAGGCGCTCCGAAGAACTACCTTTGGGGCAACGCGGTCTATGCCTTCGGCGCCGTGTTGATCCGCGCGTTCACGCAGTCCGGCTGGCTGGCCGACATTCGCGGCGTGCGTCAAGATCTCGATGAGGGCGGCATTGTGACGGGCCTGCCCACGCACTCATTCGGCACGGACCGCGCTGGCGTCGTCACCAAGACTTCGACCGAGGTGGCGATCACCGACGAGCAAGAGAATGATCTTGCCGAGCTCGGCATGATGCCGCTCTGTGACTGCCGCGACACCGAGTACTCCGCGTTCTATTCGAACCCCTCCGTGCAGAAGCCGGAGCTGTACGACGATCCGGACGTGACGAAGAACGCCAAAATCTCCTCGATGCTGCACTACATGCTGTGCGTCTCCCGCATCGCGCATTACATCAAGGTGATTGGCCGCGAGAAGGTCGGCTCCTTCATGGAGGCGGGCGACTGCGAGGCGTTTCTCAACGATTGGATCCAGAAATATGTCACTCAGGATGACGATGCCTCGCCCGAAGTGAAGGCTCGCTATCCATTGCGAGAGGCGCACGTCGAAGTCAGGGAGCACCCCGGCAAGCCCGGCACATATGCCTGCGTTGTCCGGATGCAGCCGCACTATCAGCTGGATGACATGTCGACCTCGATCAATCTCACCACCGAGCTGGCTCCCGCCAGTTGAACACCGTCACTGCGAGACGCGAATGAACGTTCAGGAATGTTTTCAGGCTGGCCAGCTTCAGGACGCGGTGGACGCTGCGCTGGCGGATGTGAAAAAGCATCCGACGGAGACGCATCGGCGAGTGCTGCTGTGCGAGCTGCTGTGCTACTCCGGCGATTTGGAGCGGGCCGACAAGCAGCTCGACACGCTCGGGCTGCAGGACCCCGAGGCCGTGATGGGGCTGTCGCTGTTTCGTCAGTTGATCCGCGCGGAGCAGGCGCGGCACGACTTCTTCCGCAATGGCCGAGTGCCCAACTTTCTGGACGAGCCCACCTCGATGCAGCAGCTGCAATTGCGGGCCTGTATCGAGTTGCGGGAGGGAAACGCGGCCGGCGCCATGGAGCTGCTGGAGGAGGCCGAGGAGCAACGCCCGCCCTGTCGGGGTACGGCCGCGGGCGAGGCGTTTGGCGAGTTTCGCGACTTGGATGACCGCTTCTCCTCGTCGTTGGAGATCTTTACTCCCAACGGCAAGTACTACTGGATTCCGCTTGAGCGGCTGGAGAGCTTGACCTTTCGTCCGCCCCAATACCCTCGCGATTTGCTGTGGCGCGCCGCTCACATGATCTGCACGGGCGGGCACGAAGGGGAGATCTATGTGCCGGCGCTGTATGTGGACTCCGCGCAGGGCGAGGACGACCAGCTAAAACTTGGCCGAGCAACCACCTGGATCGGCGAGGAGAACGAGCCGGTTCGGGGTGTCGGCCAGCGAATGCTGCTGATTGGCGAGTCGGATCAGCCGGCGATGTCGCTGACGCAAGTGGACTTCGAGCATTGAGCATTGAAGCCGCCGGCGAAATCCCGACGCGCCAGCGAGGAATGAATCGAGAGTAGGGGACTGTCAAGGACTCAATCCGAGGTTGAAGAACACGCCAGCAGTTCGAGGCGGAGGCCAACCCCAGTTCACGATTGACGGGCGCCGCTGACGAGAGCAAGGAATGCCATGGCTGAGACACCGATCATTACGCAGTCGATACTTGACCGCTTGAGCAACAGCTCGAGTCGCGAGGGCGGCTCCGTCGACGCATATAAGGCGATCGAGCAGATGCGCGCATCGGTGCAACGCAATCTCGAGGATCTGATGAACACGCGGGTGCGGTGCACTTCGTGGCCAGCGTCATTGAGCGAGTTGGAAAACTCGTTGCTGAATTACGGGATCCCCGATTTGACCGCGGCTCACCTGCAGTCCGAGCAGAGTCGCAAGGAGTTCTTGCGCGAACTGGAGCGGAGAATCAAGTTCTTCGAGCCCCGCCTCAAGGGAGTTCGCGTGATTCCGGTTGAGAACTCCGATTTTTACGACCGCACCTTGCGGTTCCGCATTGACGCAACGCTGCTGTCGTACCCGATGCCTGAACCCATTGCATTTGATTCCACATTCGACCCGACCGTGGGACAGATCAACGTGCGAGGAGGTATGGAATGAGCGACGAGCTGCTTCCCTACTACAATCGCGAGTTGGCCTACTTCCGCCGCATGTCCCGTGAGTTCGCGGAGCGCCATCCCAAGATCGCTGGCCGGCTGAAGCTGAGCGGCGACACGTCGTCTGATCCGCATGTCGAGCGGCTGATTGAGGCGTTTGCCTTTCTCAACGCCCGCACCCGGCACAAGATCGACGACGACTTTCCGGAGATCTCCGACTCCCTGCTCAACTCACTCTATCCGCACTATCTGACGCCGATTCCTTCGGCAGCCATTGTGCAGATCTATCCCGATGAGAGCGCGACGAACTTGCAGTCGCTGTCCGCCGAGACCGAATTGGTGACGGAATCGGTCGAGGGCGAGCCTTGCCGGTTTCGGACCGTCTATCCCGTGCAGTTGTGGCCGTTGAAGTTGTCGCGAGCCAGTCTCACTCGGCAACCGGCAGCGGCGCCGGAAACCGCTCGGTCGGGGGCTGCGGTGGCCGTGTTGCGTTGGGAGCTTGTGACGCAGAACGAAGTCACGGTGGCGGAGTTGAGTCCCGGACGGCTGCGGGTCTTCATTAAAGCCGCTCCTCAAAACGCGTTTCACCTCTATGAGCTGCTCCTGAACAACGTGCTGGAAATTGCGGTGGCGCGTTCGGCCAGCGACCCCGATCCCATTGTCTTGCCGCGAACTGCGGTGTCGCCGGTGGGCTTCGCGGAGGACGAGGGCATGTTGCCCTATCCGGCGCGGTCGAGCCTTGCCTTTCGGCAATTGTCCGAGTTCTTCGCGTACCCCGATAAGTTTCTGTTCATCGACCTCGATCTGGCGGCGGTCCCCGGCGCGGCCGCTCGGGCGAAACGCGAGTCGGCAGATCCAACGCGCTGGCAACAGTTCGGCCAACACCTGAACATTTACTTTTACCTGGATCGCACCTCGATGGATCTTGAGCAAAACGTGTCGGCCGAGACGTTTCGCCTGGGGTGCTCCCCGATTGTGAACCTCTTCCGCCAGCGTGCCGAGCCGATCAACACGGACGGCGCCGCGTATGAGTATCGTGTCGAGCCCGACGCGCGCCGCCCGTTGGCGATCGAAGTCTATTCCGTGGACCACGTCTATGCGACCGACGCCGATGGGCGGGAGCAGGAGATGGCGCCACTGTATTCGATCCGTCATGGCTACGACAGCGAACGTGCCCAAGGCTACTGGCACGTGGCGCGCAGGCCCACGGCCGGCGACTCCGGCTCGGGCGACCCCGGAACTGACATTTATTTGTCATTGGTCCGGCAAGGCGCCGAGCTGTTCGACGAAGCCAATCTGTTCATTGATGTCGAGGCCACGTGCTTCAATCGCAATATTCCCAATCGGCTTCCGTTTGGTGGCGGCCAGCCCCGGCTGACCCTGGTGGATGGCGGCTCGTTTCGGATCGACTGTCTCACTCAGCCAAGTCCGACGCGACGACCCCCGCGGCGTCACGCCGCGGTCTGGCGTCTCATCTCGCACTTGTCGTTGGGGCACCTTCCGCTGGAGGGAGGCCCCGATGGGGCCGCTGCGCTGCGAGAAGTGCTGTCGCTCTATGACCTGAATCCGCACGGAGAGACCAAGACCATCTTCGAGGCGATCCGACATGTGGAGACGCGGCCGTCGGTTTCGCGGATCTCGGGCGGGATCTGTCGTGGTGTCGAGGTGCGGGTTACGTTCCACGCGAAGCAATTTTCCGAGAACGGGCTGTTCCTGTTCAGCGCCGTGCTTGACCGCTATCTCGCGCTGCACTGCACACTCAATTCATTCACTCAGCTGACGGTGCTGATCCAAGGCTGGGACAAGCCGCTGGTGACCTGGCCCGCCCGAGCGGGAGGCAAGGTGATCGCATGATCGAGCCACTTTTCAAGTCGCCCGAAAAGTTCAATTTCTTCCAGGCGGTCCGCCTGCTGCAACGTCACGCTCGGGACGCTGGTCGAAACGGCGCCGAGGTGGGCTACGACCATCCGCCAGCCGACGAGGCAGTGCGATTTCGCGCGTTGCCGGCGCTGAGCTTTCCGGGCTCCGACGTCGCCAGTTTGCACGAGCGCGACGGACAGCTGGAGATGGAAGTTGCGTTCATGGGCTTGATTGGACCGAACGGTGTGCTGCCCGAGCATTACACGCGGCTCGTGTTGGAGCAGCTCCGCGCTCGCGACGATGCGATGCGGGACTTTTGGGACCTGTTCCAGCACCGTCTGATCTCCCTGTTCTATCGCGCCTGGGAAAAGCATCACGTGCCGTCCCAGTTCTTGCTGCAGACTGCACCCGGCTCGGACCCAGCGGACGCCACGGCGCCAGGTGGGCGTCCCGCGGACACGGTTTTTACCAAAGCGTTGTTCTCCATGAGCGGCATGGGCAATCGCGCCGTGCGAGATCGACAGGCCGTGCCGGACCAGGTGTTCTTGTTCTACGCCGGCGCGTTCGCCAGTCAGCGACGGCCCGCTGACTCGCTGCAACGCATGCTCAGTGAGTACTTCGGCGAGTCGATCGGCATCCAGCCGTTTGTCGGACAGTGGCTGCGTCTCGAAGACCATAATCGCAGCCGACTGCCATCGAGGCTCGACGATGCGGTGACCCACAACATGCTCGGCGAAGGGCTTGTACTCGGCGAACGCGTTTGGGACACGCAAGGCAAGTTTCGCATCCAGGTCGGCCCGCTTCGCTTGGCAAAGTTTGAGCAATTCCTGCCAATCGGCAGCGCTTTGGGGCCGTTGTTCGATTTGGCTCGCGCCTACGCGGGGACCGAGTTCGACTTCGATGTGCAGCTGATTCTCCGCGCCGAGGAGATTCCGGCATGCCGGCTTGGCGCGACCGAAGGCCAGCAAGACCGCCGACACGAATACGCGGGGACCCGCCTGGGCTGGAACGCCTGGCTCGGCGGCGCCACGAGCGGCGAGCATGCCTCGGACGCCGTGTTTTCCGTCAGCCAGCGGAACGCCCGCTGGCGAAAGGCAGCCGGCTGAGGCGCCGAGTTGCCTGCGATCCCACAACATCCTTCATCCTTCCGCACAGTCACGAATCGCATTTAGAGGGGACTTATGGCGTCCGTAAACTTGAAGTCGTTGGTTGCCAAACTCAATGACACTTGCCGGCGCACGCTGGAGGGCGCGGCCGGACTGTGCCTGTCGCGCACGAATTACAACGTGGAGATCGAACATTGGTTGTTGAAGCTGCTGGAGGTCAACAACAGCGACCTGCATAAGATCTGTCAGCACTATGGCATCGATATGTCACGATTGCAGGCGGATCTGACGGCGACGGTGGACCGCTTGAAGACCGGCAACGGCCGTCCGCCGGCGCTCTCGCCAACGGTGGTTGAGTTGGCGCGAGACGCCTGGCTGCTTGGCTCCATCGAATACGGCGCGTCCGCCACCCGCTCCGGGCACCTGCTGTTAGCGCTGCTGTCCAGCGATATGTTGGCGCCCGCCGCGCACGACGCGTCGTCGCAATTCGCGAAGATCAATCCGGAGACTTTGAAACAGGAGCTGCCCAGCGTCGTTGACGGCAGCGCCGAGTCCCAAGGCGATGTCGCTTCAGCTCCTCGCCCCGGCGGCGGACAGCCAGTTCGCCCCGGCGCCAAGGGGACGGCGGCGCTCGATCAGTTCACGATTGACCTGACCGCTCAGGCAAAGGCCGGGAAAATTGATCCGGTGCTCGGCCGCGATGCGGAGATTCGACAGGTGATCGACATCCTGATGCGACGCCGCCAGAACAACCCGATCATGACCGGCGAGGCGGGCGTCGGCAAAACAGCCGTCGTCGAAGGCTTTGCATTGCGCGTGGCACAGGGCGATGTGCCGCCCGCGCTGCAGAACGTGGCAATCCGCACGCTCGACCTGGGCCTGCTGCAAGCCGGCGCCGGGGTGAAGGGAGAGTTCGAGAACCGACTGCGCAGCGTGATTGACGAGGTGAAGGCGTCTCCGCAGCCGATCATCCTGTTTATTGACGAGGCCCATACGCTGATCGGCGCCGGCGGACAGGCCGGGCAAGGCGATGCCGCCAATCTGTTAAAGCCCGCTTTGGCGCGAGGCGAGCTGCGGACGATCGCGGCCACAACTTGGGCCGAGTACAAGAAGTACTTCGAGAAGGATCCCGCGCTCACTCGTCGTTTCCAGGTCGTCAAGGTTGAGGAGCCCAATGAGGATGTGGGCGTGCAGATGATCCGGGGACTCGTGAAAACGCTGGAGAAGCATCACGGTGTGCGCGTGCTGGATGAGGCAGTCACGGACGCAGTGAAGCTGTCGAATCGCTACATCTCCGGACGTCAGCTGCCGGACAAGGCTGTCAGTTTGCTCGACACCGCCTGTGCTCGAGTCGCGCTGAGCCAGGCGGCGACGCCCGCGGAGATTGAGGATTGTCGCCGTCGCATCGAGCAACTGGCCGTGGCTCGCGACATGCTGCAGCGCGAAGAGCAGGCGGGCAGCGACCACGCCGATCGCATTCGCGAGCTGGCCGAGTCGAAGGTTGCTGCGGAGACGCTGCTGGAGTCGTTGGAGACGCGTTGGAAGGAGGAGAAGGAACTGGTCGACCGGGTGCGGGCCATCCAGAGCCAGCTCGCCGGCGAGCCCGTTTCCGCAGACGCTGCGCCACCCAATGGCAAGGCCGACGCTGCAGCCGAGCCTGCTGCGACCGCAACGGCGCCGCCGTCCGATGCGGAGCGGGCCGACCTAAAAAAACAGCTCGACGCACTGACTCAAAAGCTCGCCGCATTGCAGGGCGAGGAGCCGCTGATGCACGTGTGCGTCAACGGGCAGGCGATTGCCGACATCGTCTCCAACTGGACAGGCATTCCTGTGGGACGCATGGTGTCGAACGAGATTCAAACCGTGTTGAATCTCAAGGACAAACTCGAAGAGCGAATTGTCGGCCAATCGCATGGATTGCAAGCAATCGCCGAGGCGATTCAGACCTCGCGTGCCAAGATGACGGATCCTCGCCGTCCGGTGGGTGTGTTCATGCTGGCTGGACCCAGCGGTGTCGGCAAGACCGAGACCGCGATCGCTTTGTCGGACTTGTTGTTTGGCGGCGAGCAAAACATGACCGTGATCAACATGTCGGAGTTCAAGGAAGAGCACAAGGTTTCGCTGCTGATGGGCTCGCCTCCCGGCTACGTCGGCTACGGCGAGGGCGGTGTGCTGACCGAGGCAGTGCGGCGTCGCCCGTACAGCGTCGTTCTGCTCGATGAGTTGGAGAAGGCTCACGAGGGGGTCCAGGAGATCTTCTATCAGGTCTTCGACAAAGGCATCTTGCGTGACGGCGAGGGCCGAGACATCGACTTCAAGAACACGGTCATCATCATGACGTCCAACGCCGGGACGGACTTGGTGATGAAGTTGTGTGCCGACCCCGACACGGCTCCCGAGCCCGAGGGGCTGGCGAGCGCCATGCACCAGGAGTTGTTGAAGACCTTCAAGCCGGCCTTCCTGGGCCGTGCGACTGTGATCCCTTACTTCCCGCTGAGCGACGACGTGCTGCGGGGGATCATTGAACTGAAACTCGGCAAGGTCGTGGACCGAGTGAAGGCGAACTACAACGCAACTTTGAGCTACACTCCTGCAGTGGTGGAGAGCATTCTCGGCCGCTGTCAGGAGGTGGAGAGCGGCGCTCGCAACGTCGACCACATCCTCTCCCGCACGTTGTTGCCGGAATTATCGGCAGAATTCCTCTCTCGCATGGCCGCGGGAGACTCGATTTCGGCCATTCAGATCGACATCGGAGATGAGAACCGCTTCGAGTACGCCCTGTCGTAGTCTTGCAGCGATTCCAAAACTAGCGGTTTCCCCTTTACCTTTGGAGTGCTTTCAATGCTTGAGAATATGTTGACCGCCCCGTCGGGCAAGTTGCCTTTCGATGCTTACATGGAAATTGCTGGAATGCCCGGTGAGAGCACCGAGTCCAAGCATAAAGGGTGGGTGGAGATCAAAGGGTATCGCCATCAAGTCAGCCAGAAGATCTCTGCCTCGTTTTCCTCGGGTGCTCCCACGGGCGGCGATGCCGAGCACGGATTCTTTTGGGTCTGCAAGGAGTTCGACAGCACTTCCCCCAAGCTGCAGTTGGCGCTGTCCAAGGGCGACCATATCCCCGATGTCAAGGTCGACTTTTGCACGCAGACCGGCGAGAAGGCGACCTTCCTGACCATCAAACTGACGGATGTGGTCGTCGGCGCCCTGTACACGAGCGACGCTTCGTTTCCCGCCGGCACCGAGGGCATCGCGTTCACCAAACCCTGTGAGTGGCTCGGCTGGGCCTACAGCCGGATCGAGTGGACCTACACCATCATGGACCCGAAGACGGGCGCCTCGAAGGGGAACGTCACTTCGTTCTGGGATCGCTCCGACCGCACCGGTGGTTAATGGAGTTAAAGCGGCGCGACGCGCGCTTCCGGCGCGTTGCGGCAGCAGACGCTGCACTGCGGCGGGGACATCAAGTTTCCGCCGCAGTGTGCGGACTGCTGCTCATGCCACGGTCAACCAGGTTGCCTGGAGGTGACGATGGTCCCCGAGCCGACTGCGCCGTCCAAGCCTGGCAAGCCGGCGAAGCCATCGGCCGCCGACGCCTGGAGTTGGAGCACACGCAGCGGGCGTCTGCGTTGGCTTGGCGTCGCTGCAGTGCTTGCCTGGATCGTTGTGCTGCTCGGGGGGATACGCGAGTGGCGAATTGTCGCGAGTCAGCGCGATGCGATGAGGTCGGTGCCGGCTGCCGGCGCTTCCTATACGTGGACGGGACGCGTCCAGGGTGTGCGTCTGCGTGATGCTGGCGATGCCGAGCTTGCGGCGCTGGCGTTCATCTCGCTGCCCGATCTGCGGGTACTTCAAGTGACAGAAAGCCGTCTCTCTGCCGACGGCGTGCAGTGGCTGAGCAGATTCCCGCGCCTTTACGAATTGAATCTGCGCGGCACACCGTTGCCGCCAGAGACGATCGAGCTGCTGCTGAAGATGACCGAGTTGCGGCGGCTGGATGTGACTCGTTGTGGACTCGAGCTGCAAGCGATCCGTCGCTTGGAAACGGCGCAACCCGAGCTGCGAATCGATAGCTGAGTCGGCCGCTGGCCCGAGCGAAGCGTCAGGAGATGCGAAAGACCGGCTCGGCACGCTCAACCAGAGCGCCGTCGACGTAGCCCCACTGGCACCGCTTGAACTGGAATGTGTACCGCTCCAGCGGCGTGGTGGTGTTGGTGCCGGCTGCGCCGCTTTGGGCCGTGCCCGTCGTGCCGCGAAAATCGACCATCGTGGCGTCGATCATGGTGACGGCGAGCCGCTTGTTGCTGGTCGTTTGCCCGACGCTGATCTCGACGCGGACATAGGGCAACGCTCGTTTGGTGGCGCATGCCGCCACCAGTCGCGGCGAGTGCTCGGACGGCTGCATGAACGCAACAAACTCCGAGCTGCTGGAGACGTTGGAGCTGCGGACATTGAATAGATACGACTCGAGTTGGAACCAGTTCAGATAGGGCTCTGTTGTGTTTGGGCCGACGATTTCAAAATCGTCAACTGTGCCCTGAAATGTCAAGACATTGCTGGTCAAAGTGGGCGGGTTGGTCAGCACATAGGCGCCGCTTTCGGAGCACTCGATGCCAGAGCTATTGAAGATCGCGAGGTAGGTAGACATGGTTGGTCCTGCGCGGAGGCAAACGGGCGGCCGAGCGGTGGCGATTGTCGCGCCGG
>JAGQPF010000158.1 GCA_020426845.1 Planctomycetales bacterium | reverse complement strand
CGGGTGGCTAGCCCAATTCATTGCGGGCTACCCAAGATTGGCAGTGACGTGCCGCTCGCCGGCTCGCTTGACCCGGACAACGCAGATTTACGTTGGCCCGTGGCGTTCTCAAGCGGATTGCAACCAAGTTGCTCGCGGGTTTTCTTTGTCCGTTCCTTACGCAAAGCGTCTTCGATCAAACTGGCTTGGACCTTCCCGAGTGCTCTCTGCAGTCCATGATTTACCCCCTTCTCAAACTTTCGCCACTCTTGTCTCGACGTAGGTTTGAGCGATTTGAGGAGACTTGGAGGCACCGTCGCGGTGGAAGGATCGGCCTTCGCCTCGTCTTTCCGCTTGTCATCCTTTCCCCTCTCGGTAGACGGTCCGGACTGCGCGGTCGCAACACCCACCTGAACACCCTTGATGAAGTCGGCAATGCGCGTCTGCTCCTCGGCCGGATTACGCAAGTCCGGTGAGTTCTTCGCCAGATCTGCGTGGCGCCGCCACTCGACATCGGCGCGCTGCGCTCGCAGCCGCATCGCGCTGGCTGAAATCTCCGATTTCAGCGACTGGCCGTTGGCCTCGATCTTCCGGGCAAGTTGAAGGCGGTCGCTGACGTAGCGCCAGAGGGCCGGGAGAGGGTCCGCGTTGCCACCTCTCGACGGGCGGCCCACCAGTTGCTCAATCGAATCAGGGTTCGACGCGCCTCCCCCTGATCCTTGAACCTTGAGTCCGTCGAGCAGTTCGCCTTGGGCCCCCTCGAAGTTCTCAATCTTTGTGTCGAGATCGTCCAGCGCCTCTGTGACCCCCTTGTACTCGTCCTCGGAATACAGATTGCCGCTTGCATCGATGATGGCGCAGGCGAGTTCCATGGCGGCCTGCCGGTTGATCGCGTCCCGACCGGGTACGCCGGCGTTGAGGAAACCGTAGATTCCCGTCGCCACCGCGGCCGGCAACAACAGCGAGCCGTCCGACTTCTTGAGGTGGTAATACAGCGCGACGCTGCCAAGGGGCCACAAGAGAGCGTTGAAATTGACCGTGTTGTTGGTCACCGTCGCCGAGTCGTTCATCCACCGCAGGCGTAACGAGTCCGCAGAGCATATCTCGGCGCCCAGACCGGCTGCGAAGGCGTCGCTGCCTTTGCAAGACGCATCCTCGGCCGCCTGCGACGTCGGACTCGGCACGAACATGCGCCCCGATGACGGCTCGTCGATTGGCCACATGACGCCGCAGCTGCTCAGCAGTCCAGCACCGGCCGTCGCAATAGCAAAGCCTAACCATCCGCGATAGACCGTTCCGGCATGCTTTGCCATTGGGGGTATCCCTTTTTGTTGGCGCCACAATTGCAATGGGATATGTAACTATTAGTATTGGGTCGCGTGCCTGTCAAGAAATCATGCATGAGGCCGCGGCGGCTGCCGTCAATGAGGGGGTCTCACAAGGAGTTTGAGGGTAAGGGCTCATCGAAATCCAGGGCCGGCGGAGTGCGGTCATCGGACTGCCTTTGAAGGATGGAAAGGCGTGTAGTGAGGTAGAGATACTGGCGTTGCTCGATCGCATCAGCGACTTCGGCCATTGCGAACCGGGCAACCTCCAGGTGGTGGGTCGCTCCATCAACCGATGGAAGGGCGCCAAAGGCAACACATTGTTCGTACGCCTACTACGCGAGTTCGCCAAAGGCGCTCACGGGCGGTGCTCTAAGGGAAACGTGGTGCGGCCATCGTCATCCTCCGCTTTTGGTCGAGAGTGTGAGTTGGCGGGCATGGAAACTACCGCTCAGGGTGGTTCCTACATCTACGTCGGCTGAGGACCAAGTACCTGCCAATTAATCACCTGCCCGAGTGTGGGTGGCAGCAACGGCCGAACTGCACGTGTAAGCAGTCCGGCGGGTTTGGGATGCAGAGTAGCCACTCGAACGACCGGTTTGCAGCAATGATGATCGGCAGCAATTGGCCG
>JAGQPF010000157.1 GCA_020426845.1 Planctomycetales bacterium | reverse complement strand
GGGTGGCATGCATGCACGGCCGCCCTTGTGGTAGGAGCACCACTCCTTTTGGGTGGTGGCCCAACCTGGTCCGTGGTCGCGATTACGGTCGTTGCAGGTCTCTGTGCTGTCTTCGCGCCGCCTGCCGAACATCAAAGCGCCTCAAATTCGCACGACGCCCTTCCCGTCCTCACGCTGGCCGCCGTCTGGCCTGCCCTCCAATTGCTTCCCCTCCCCTCAGCCTGGATCGGGTGGCTGCACGCGGCGGCGGCCGACCGCGCGAGCGGCGCCAGCGCGGCGCTTGGCGCCACGCCCCCAGCATGGTTGTGCCTGAGCCTCGACCCCGGCACGACGAAGAAGATGCTGCTCGGTGCCTTGGCAGTCCTGTCCGCCTACATCGCGGCGCGACAGGCCGGGCGATCAGCGAGGCGCGACTTGCTCCGGTTGATTGCCATCAGCGGCTCGATAATGGCAGCGCTGGGCCTGTGTCATCTGCTCGTCGGCTCCGCGGCAATTTTCGGCGTCTACGTGCCTGCCTACGCGACTCCTAGAGTCCCCACCCCCATCCTAAACGACAACAACCTCGCGGGATTCATGGTGCTCGCAATCCCGGCAACGCTAGCGCGGGGGTTGCGTGCCAGAGGGGTGTCCCGCCTTAGTTGGTTCATGGCGTTTGTTGCCTGTGTCTTGGTTGCGGTCCTCACTCTCTCTCGTGGCGGCATCGCGGCGTTGCTGGTCGCGATGGCCTTCTTTCACGCCCTTCGACTTGGCGTGTCCCGTGAAAGACCCGCGCTACTCCTCCAGGGGGCGGCGGTCACTGGGGTCGCGTTGCTCCTTGCTGTGTACACAGCGTTCGGTGACCTGCATCGCGAACTCACTTCAAAGGGAGTCGACAAGCTTGACTTCCTCGCGCGTGGGTTTCGGCATGCTCTGATCGCCCCTTGGTTTGGTGTCGGGCGCGGTGGCTTCGGTGCCAGCTTCCTCCGCGAAGGCGACTCGCTGGCGCAAGCACTCTACTCGGAGAACATCATCACCCAGTGGGTAATCGACTGCGGACCCGTGGTCGGCATCATTGTCATTTGGGGCCTCGGACGGGCACTGGTTGTGAGGGCTGGCGAATCCGGCGTGTTCCATCAGGCCATGCTTGCTGGGCTTGTCGGCTTGACGCTCCAGAATCTCGTGGACTTCTCCCTTGAGCTCTCCGGCATCGCTGTCGTCGCGGCCGTCGCCCTGGGAGCTACGACTCCACATGCAGCGGGAAGCGTGCCAGGCATCTACGTACGGTTAGTGGCCGCCACCACTCTCCTACTGTCGGTCACGCTTGGTAGTTCACTGGCTGGCCGCGACCCAATTCGTGTACATCAAGCGCTCGCACAACACTTGCTGCGGATGGAGCCAGAACACGAGGCAGAATTCTGGCAGCTTTGGGAGCAGGCTGTGGGGGACCGCCCATCCGACCCTGCACTGTTCTTGCTCGCAGGCTCCTTCGCTCGCCGCAAGCGTGATCCGCGTGCGGCTCGATTTCTCAATCGCGCGATGGCGCTAGCCCCTGGCTGGACGGCCCCGCATATCGAGGTGGCGTATTGGTTGACGAGCCTCGGCCAGCGGAAGCAAGCGATGCTGCACATCGCCGAGGCTGCGGGTCGCGCTCCCAGTCAGGTGGCGCCCCATTTGTGTGCCCTGGTGCGGGGGGTGGAAGACGCTTCAGTTCTCGCATCAGCCCTCCCGCTGGTTCTCGAAGCCCGCACATCAACCCTTCGACTCATGTCGCGCTGTCAGCTTGCGCGGCCTGCCGCAGAGTTCGTTGACCGTGAGATGCTGGTCCTTTCGCCAAACGACCCGACCACACACGCACGAATGGCGCTTCGCGCGCTGGACGACGGTCTCTTCGAGACCGCTGCGCAGCATTCAGAGACCGCATTCGAAAACGCGCCAACAGATGCCGGGGCGATACTCGCGCGCGCTCGCGTCCTTGAGCACAGCCAAGGAGTCGCCAACGTCATCGAGTTCCTCCGCGAGCAAAGTCACCTCGCGGACGAGCCGTGGGCTGTCTTGGTGG
>JAGQPF010000156.1 GCA_020426845.1 Planctomycetales bacterium | reverse complement strand
CGCGGGAGGCAGTCCGCCGGCGCCGATCGATCGCGCGCCGCCATGCACCTCGCCGTCGCTGACGGCCCACTTGTCGCCCGTCACGCGTCCGGTGAGCAGCACGTGGCCGGGCAAGTTGGGGTTGCCGCTGCCAAGCCCATGCAGCATCCAGGCGCCGAGGCTCGCGCCGGCCTTGCTCGCACCCGTGAAGATATGGATGCCTGCCTCGTTGTGGGAGGCCACGGCGCCGTATCCGGAGCGAACCAGACAAAGGTCGTCGGCCACGGTTTGCAGCCGGGGAAACAAGTCGCTGATCTCGAGTCCCGCTTGGCCGCACCGCGAGAAATTCCAGGGATACAGCGATGCGTCGGCGACCTGTCGAGGCTTGTCGAAAGTATGCGCCTGTGAGGGGCCGCCTTTGCAGTAGTAAAAGATGACGCTCCGCGCCTTGCCGGGGTGAGACGCCGCGGAGCGGGATGGCTCGTCGCCCCACAACGCTCCGGTGGCGAGAATCCCCGGCGCCGCCGCCACGTGCGAGAGAAAGGTCCGTCGAGTTGTCATGGCTTCACTCCACGTAGATGGCTTCATTGGAGCAGATCATCAACGCGATGAATTCGAGCAGCTCGTCGCGCCGCTGCTCACGCCCAACGCGGTCGCGCCGGCGAGCGACAAAGCTGCGGTCATCGTCGCGCGGAGGCCGCTGCAGTATCGCCATGCAAAGTGACGGCAACGCGTCACTGATCTCGGCGGTTTCGTCCAGCCCGAGTCGCTGCGACAGCTGGCGAGCCAAGCCCGTTGCGGTCTGCGGGTGATTCATCATGAACAAGGCCTGCGTGGGCGCGACGGAGACGACGCGTCGCTCCACAATTTCATAGCTCGAGGGAGCGTCGAAGTGCCGAGCGAGCTCGGCCGAGGCGCCTCCGGCGGGCTTCGACTCGCGTTTGCCGTTGGCCAGCCACGACAGGGCGCCTGCCATCGCCTCATAGTCGAGACGCCGGAGGTTCTGCCGCGCGAAGTAGCGGTTCTCGGAATCGATGGCCAATGCGGCGTCGGCGGCGAGCGAGTCGCGCCGATACGCCTCACTGAGCACCACGCTGCGGATCAGCTGCTTGACCGACCACCCCTCGCGCACAAAACTTGCGGCGAGTC
The DNA here is from genome assembly GCA_020426845.1 of Planctomycetales bacterium. GTDB lineage: Bacteria > Planctomycetota > Planctomycetia > Pirellulales > Pirellulaceae > JAGQPF01. The sequence continues at coordinate 3,621 of JAGQPF010000156.1, read as the reverse complement.
CGTCGATCAGCTCGGGCAGTTCGGGACGCTCGCCCAGCCGCCCCAGCTCCTTGGGCGTGCGGCACAACGCCTCGCCGAACAGTTGCTGCCAGACACGGTTGACGGCCGTCCTCGCGACCAGCGCGGACTGAACCGAGCCGGGTTGGGTGAGCCACTGGGCGAGTTCCAGTCTGCCACTGGTCGCGTCGAGATCGCCGACAAACCGGTCTTCGCTGGTGGCGCTGTTAGAGTCTGCAAAGAACTCGGGGACGCCGCGGGGCACGAGCTCGCCGGGAAACAGCACGTCTCCTCGCTCCAACAGGCGCGCATCGCCGATGAACCAGGGATGGAGGAACACTCGATTCGCGTTGTCCGAGTTGAACTGCAGCCCGGCGGACTTGGCAATCTCATCCAGCGGACCGAGATCTTCGGCGCGCCGCAGGCCGCCATCGGTGCGGACCCAAAGATGACCCGGTTGCGGCGCAGTCCAAGGCTGTTCGAGGTTTCCCGCCAACTGTTCGGCAATCTTGTCCAAACGATCAGCTGCTCTCGCCAATTCAGCCACTTCCGGGTCGGTTCGCGCAAAGCCGCCAAACCGCGAACGCTCGCCCCAGCGTTGGCGTTCCTCCTCCCAATACTGAGCCTGACGTTCGAGCTCCTCGGCCAAATCCATGCAGCGATGAGCGGTGGCGCGGCGGATCAGCCCGATCTGACTCTTGTGGCCGCGGATGAAGTAGCCGAGCTCCTTGAAACCCGGCAAACCGAAATCGGCGCCTTCGACGTCTCGCGACGCTTGCAACACTTGTTCGCGGGCCTTGATGGCGGTCTTCAAGTCGGCGGCCAAGGCGTCCTCGCCTTTTGCCTGCGCATCACCCAGTTCGGCGCGAAGCACCTCGAGCTCCAATTCTCGCAGCCGTTGACGCATTGGCGCCAGAATCGCCGGACGCGTTTGTTGCCATTGCTTGACGCGGCCGCCTCCGCCGACATTCAGCAGCAGCCCTTGGCGGCGAATGAAGCCGTGCAGTCGGGCCTTTTCGCTGACCAGGGCGCGATAATCGGCAATGGCGAGGCTCGCCTCGCCGCGAGTTTTCGTCGCGATCGGCACCGGTGCAAAACCGCTGCTTTGAAAGACTCCCAGCAGCCGGTAGTAGTCTCGCTGAGACACCGGGTCAAACTTGTGATCGTGACAGCGCGCACATTCCAGACTGATCCCCAGCAGCGAGCGGCCGAGAAACTCGACACCCTCATCCAGCTTGTCCATCAGCACGAAGGTGTCTGTCTCGGCGTTTTCAAAAGTTCGCGGGCCGTTCAAGGGCACGGCTGCGGCGAGCGCCTGGTCGATGGAATAGTCATGGCCATCGGCGCCTGGCATTAGGTCGCCCGCGATGTGCGCGCGGACAAACCAATCCCATGGCCTCGATTCGTTCATGCATCGCGTGACCCATTCGGCGTATCGCTCTGCGTCCAGGCCGGGACCGCGCGTAGGTTGGCCCGTCGAGCCGTTGCGAGTGTAGTCGAGCCAATGGCGTCCCCAACGCTGTCCGAAGTGCGGCGACGCCAGCAATCGATCCACGACGCGTTCGTAGGCGCCGGACGCCGTGTCGGCGACAAACGAGTCACTCTCCTCCGGGGTCGGCGGGAAGCCGATCAGGTCGTAGGTGAGTCGCCGCAATAATTGGCGCCGCTCCGCGAGCGGCGCGGGCTCGAGTCCGAGTCGTTGGTGATGCGCTCGCAGCGTTTGGTCAATCGACCAGTCGTCCGGCAGCGGCTGGGGAAGCGGGCGAAACGCCCAGTGATCTCGATCGGCTTGGCTGATCGTGAAATGTTTTTCGCGAGCCAGCACGGTGCGGTCGGCGGGCCAGGGAAGTCCTTTGGCAATCCACTTCTCGAATGCGGCCACTTGAGCATCGCCGAGCCGATCTCCGCCACGGGGCATTCGTAAGTCACCGGCGTGACGAATTGCTTGAATGAGCAAACTCTCGGCCGGCTTGCCGGGAACGACAGCAGGGCCGCGCGTTCCGCCCAGCAAGATCCCGTGGCGAGATGTCAGCCGCAGTCCTTGTTCGGGCTCGTCGCCGGCGTGGCATTTGAAGCAACGCTCTGCGAGCAGCGGCCGGATCTCTCGCTCGAAGAATGCAACATCCGCGGCCGTGAACTGCGGCGTGTCATCCTTGGCGCCCGCCGCGATCCACTGCCGCAGCAACGCGATCTCCGCGTCAGGCAGCGGCTCGCCGCCCTCGGGCATGGCCGGCTCTTTCGTCCCGTCGAGCACTTTGATGAGCGGGCTCTCGGATGGTTTGCCGGGAATTGCCGCCGGCCCCAACTCGTCGCCTCCTCGCAGGATTGTCTCGAGCCTGGACAGGTCGAGCCCGCCGCGCGGCTCGTCGCGGTGATGGCAGCGATTGCAGCGACGATCCAAGAGCGGCAGCACGTGCCGTTCAAAGCTGACGGTCTCTTCCGCTTCGGCGACTGCGGCGCTTGCCAGCGAGAACGCGGCAACGACGAGCAGAGGATGGAAGCGGAACAGTCGGTATTTTCCCGTCATGGCCAAGTTCTCGTGCGGTGACTCCTCGTCTGGCTTGATTATGAATGCCATCGGGGGGCGCGTCATCATCGAGAGCCGGTGTGAACGCTTGAAATCACGGATCCTTCACGGAGGCACGGAGGCACGGAGGCAAGAAGGCACGGCGGCTCCGATTGCCGGTCGGGACTTTTTAACAGGCTGTTTTAAAAGGCTGTTGGAGGAATCGACTCGACGCCCCCTCCGCCCCCGGCGCGGATTTCTCGGCAAGAGAGCTCATGGATGCTGCGGCCTGCAAACTTCGGTAGCAACGTCTCCCGTCTTTCGCTCACCAAGCACGTCTGCGGCGAGTGGTTCGTCGCTCGAACAAAGTCAATGGTTTCGACACGGTAACAAGGTGATTCCATGAATTTGCAAGGCAAGGTGCTGTGGGGCGTGTTGGCGGCGATGGCAGCTTCGACTGGCTGTATGGTGACGCCCACGGAGGGTGAGTATTTCAACAGTTTCAACACGCCGATTCCGACGGCCGGGTTTACGGAGAAGCCAAGCCAGACAGTGCATGTCGAGGTGTACAACGTGCTCGCTCGTCGCTGGGACCGGCTGGCCACGACGACATCGAAAAGCACCGCGGTGCGTTGGGGCGACAAGAACTGGTACTACTGGCAGGCGCCGTCGTTGCGGCTGTTGCCGCGCCACTGGGACTTGGCGGGAAACTTGCTGAGCGCCAAGATTCGAGCCGTTGGCGCCGACGGAAACTACCTATGGACATTCGATGAGTGGAACATCTGGGATGCGGAGCACATCAGCGATCTGCATGTCAACGCCAAGTTCGAGGTGACGGTTGAGTCGTTCACGTTCGACCCGGACACCTTCTACGAGTACGACCCCGGCACCTTCTACGGGTATGACCAGGGCCAATTGCCGATGAAGCGGTAGGCAGGCAATCGAGCCAGCCTAGTGCTTTGTCAGGCTTTGATTTTGGGGTAGAGGGACTTTAGTTTTCGTCGCGCATCCTTGACCCGCCAAGAGGCGGAGCGACCAATTCGCGAACCCCTTGGGAGGCTTGCCTAGCCGCAGCGCGATCACGTCAAGACCGTAGGGCGGCCCTTCCGGGCCGCCTG
>JAGQPF010000155.1 GCA_020426845.1 Planctomycetales bacterium | reverse complement strand
GCTCGGGCCCGTGCCTGACTTCTGTCGCCCCTTGCGGGGCTTGTGCGCAAAGAGAAAAGAGATGAAACCACAACCTACTTTGTGCAAGGTACCATGGCAGCACTCCAGCCCATTCTTCCCTTTGCGTCTTTGCGACTTTGCGTGTCCGATTCGTGCGCACCGTGCAGCCGCATAGCACCGCTCACGCCGCAGGCAGGAGACGAGCGGCTAGTCAGCACTCGCCACGCATGATCGCTGGGCATCTAAAGTAAAGAAGGGTTGCCGTCGTCTCATTCGCTGGCGAGTCCGCGATCGATGAACTGCAGGAGCTCATCGGCTTGCTCGAGGCCGATCGACAGCCGCAACGTGCCGCCGCTGATGCCGAGCTTCTCTCGCTGCGGCTCGGTCAGTCCTCGATGGCTGGTCGAGGCGGGGTGACTGACCGTCGTGCAGATCTCCCCCAATGAGGGACAGAACGGAATGTCCGTCGCTTGGCGAATGAAACGGTCGGCCGCCTCACGTCCGCCGTGCAGATGCAACGTGACGATCGACCCGCCTTTCCCGTTGCACAATCGAGCCGCGAGCTCCGCGTCCGGGTGTTCGGGAAGCAGGGGGTAATCGACCGCGGCGACTGCGGCGTGTTGCTGCAGATGTTCGGCGACGGCGAGTGCGCTGGCACATGCGCGGTCCATTCGCAATGCCATTGTGGCGAGTCCGCGGCTGGCGAGCCAACAGTCGAACGGGCTGCTGGCCAGGCCCCAGGCGCCAATGACGCGAGCCATTCGCTCCCAATCTCGCTGCTTGCCACAAAGCGCGCCAAGCATCACATCGCTATGGCCGTTCATCATCTTGCTGACGCTTTCCATGACGATGTCAGCGCCCCATCGCAGTGGTTGGCAGAGCGCCGGAGTCGCGAAGGTGTTGTCGACCAGCAATAGCGCCTCGTTCTTGTGAGCCAGCTCGGCCAACTGGGGGATATCGGCGCAGCGAAGCCGAGGATTGGCCAGCGTCTCGGCCACAATCAGCCGAGTCTCGGGAAGCATGGCCGCGGCGACCGCATCGAGATCGCAAATATTCACTGCCGTATGAGTCATGCCCAGCCGCTCGGTCTCCTGCTCCAGCAGCAACGAGCTGCGGCCGTAGAGCTGATCGCTGACGACGAGGTGATCGCCGCTGCGCAGCTGTGACAGCACCACGGCGGCGAGCGCCGCCATCCCCGACGAAAGCATGGCGGCGCGCTCGGCGCCGTGGAGCTCTCGAATGCGCTCCGCGAGCTGATCCGCGTTGGGATGGCCATCGCGCTGGTAGACATATCCGGACAATTCGCCGCCTAGCAAGGCGTCCGCCTGCGCGGTGGTCTCACAACGCCAGACCGACGTTGGCTGAATCGGAGCGGTCAAGGGAGCCGTCGGCTCTGGCAGAGGAAGGTCGGGACGCACGCAAATGCGGTCGACAGACGGCTTGGACGGCTTGGTCATGAACGCGAAATTCCGGTGGAGCCAAGGAGACAGTGAGTCAACCATTGTACCGTTCGGAAGCGAAGATTCTGGATCGGCGGGAAGCCGGCGAGTAGATTGGGAGACTTCCGGCGGCGCCGCCGCGGCCAATGTTGGCGATGGCGGTGATGCCGAAGTTGCCTGCCCTGCGACCCCTTCCTCTTGCCATCTCGGAAGTTCAGATGAGAAGTGATAGCGCCGAAAGCCTGTTGAAAACACGGCCACCTCTCACCCTTCTGAAGCGGCTTGCACTCGCGGCCTTTGGGGCGATCGCGTTCTTTTCGTCGCCGTTGCGCGGCGAGCAACCGTTCGTGTTTCGCGACGTGGCCGATGAGTTGGGAATCACCGCGGCGACGCGCGGCATGATGGCTCACGCGGCCGCCTGGGGCGACGTGAATCGCGACGGCCGGCTCGATCTGTGGATCGGGTCCTTCGCGGATCGCAAGCCGGAGATCTATCAGGCGGGCGGCGCGGCAGGGCCCGTTCCGAACGTGCTGTTGTTGGGAGGTGAGCGAAAGTTCACGGCCGTGGAGAGCGAGGAGATCGCCTGGAAGGGCCGCGCCACCGGCAGCGTGATGGCCGACTTCGACAACGATGGCTGGACGGATCTCTACGTGTCCAACAATGGAAGGCTCGGCAAGGAGAACCTGCTCTATCACAACCAGCAGGGCACGCTTAAACGCGTTCAAGAAGCGGGAATCGAGCTGCCCGATGTCTCGCGCGGCGCCAGCGTGTTCGACTTCAACGGCGACGGGCTGCTCGACATACTCGTGCTGGCCACCGTGGGCCGGGGCGAATCGATGCTGTACCAGAATCAGGGCGGCATGTCGTTCAAACGTTCCAAGGCTTTGCCGACGGATCTGGTGGGGCTCGGTGTGGCGATTGGCGATCTGACCGGCAACGGCTGGCCGGACGTGTTCGTCGGCGGCTCCAACCGGCTGTTCGTCAACCGAGGGCGCGGCCGGTTCCGGGAGGCGGCCGAGTTTCCTCGCGCGGAGAATTTTTCGGCCGAGGACGACTCGGCGTCGTGCGGCGCCGCAATGGGCGATTTCGACCGCGACGGCCGGCTCGATTTGCTAGTCGGCACGCACACGAAGCGGCCTTGGGAGACTCCCATCTCCATGCGGCTGTACCGGAATCTTGGCTCGACCGTCGACCGGGTGCAATTGGAGGACGTCACGGACCAGACCGGGCTGAGGCCGCTGCCGATGAAGGCGCCGCATGTGGAGATTCGCGACTTCGACAACGACGGCTGGCCGGATTTGTACACGGCCATCGCCATCTACAAAGACGGCAAGACGTATCCGGCGATCTACCGCAATCTCGGCGCCAAGCAAGGCGAGCTGCCTCGATTCGCGGAGACCGCGTTCGTGCACCGGCCCGAGTATCCTGCCCAAGACGACTACCATCCCAAGATGCGGACGGGAGACTTTTATGACAACTTGGTGTCAGCACGCAAGCTGATGTACTTCGCGCCCGGGCCGTCTTCGGACTTTGACGGCGATGGCCGCCTCGATCTGTTTTTGCCCAACTGGTTCTCCACGCAGCCGTCGCTGCTGCTGAAGAACGAGACGGAGGGCGGCGCGTACCTGGACATCGTCGTTTCCGGCGCCGATGGGCTGACGCGTGACGGGATTGGCGCTGTGGTGCGCGCATATCCGCCTGGCGAGTCGCTCGCGCTGGGCGGCCGCGGGTTTGTGGCATCGGAGCAGATTGCGACCGGCTACGGTTACGCGTCCGGCCAGGCGCCGGTGGCTCACCTAGGTCTGGGTTCGCTGAAAGCGTGTGATCTCGTGGTCACTCTGCCGTTCGGCCGCGGCGAGATTGTGCGACGCAATGTCAAGGCGAATCAACGACTCACGATCGAGGCGAATCAGCAAGCGATCTCCGAGTCCGCCGCGTCGATCGCCTGGCCGCCACGGCTGCGCGGAGGTGAAGGCGGTGAAGGTAGTGTAGGCGGTGTGGTGACTATTGACTCGGCACAACTGATCGAAACTCCGGCCATCGCGATGCCGACCGGCGACGGCTTTGCGCCGTTCGTCGTGGCCAAGACGCCGCCCCGGATTGAAGTGGCGTTCCACGGCCAGTTGGGGCCGGACCCTGTGTCTCGCCGTCTGTGGTCCTCGTGGGGTGACATCTGCCTGGCCCACGACGGCTCGGTGTATGTGGGGATTGGCGATCACCACCATGACGTCAAGGGTGACGGACGGTGCTTCATCTATCGATGGAATCCGGTGGACAAGTCGCTGCATCAGGTGGTCGACATGAACCGGGTTGTGCCGCCGCGCGACGGGCAGCCGGCTTGGACGAAGGTGCATGCCAAGATCGACGAGGGGCGCGATGGCAAGATCTACTTTTGCTGCACCTTGAATGCGGGCAATCGAGCCGGCAATCCCGAGTATGGCTGGACAGAGCAGCTTCCCGGCGCGCAGTTGTACCAATACGACCCTGCGACGGGGGACACTTCCGTCTTTGCCAATCTGCCGCCAAAGCGTTGCACGGCAACGTCGTTGCTGGATCGCGAACGGAATATCTGGTGGTGCAATCTCGAGGCCGGCGGTGGTGATGCGTTGTACGGCCTGGACCTCGGCGATCGGCTGGTGGTTTACCGGGGGCAGGATGGATCGGTTGCCTTCAATCGCGCCTTTGCCTTGGCGAGCGACGGATCGCTTTACTACAACGGCGCCGAGTCTCGCGTAATGCGGCTCAATCCGCAGGGCGAGGTCAGCGAGGCGGGAGTCGCCTTCGCCGAAGCGCCTGGCATGCGGGCCGCGACGCGAGAGAGCAAGCAGGGCGAGATTTTTGGGGTCAGCTACAAAACGCATCAGTTGTTTCGCTTCGACACGAAACGCCGTGAGCTGCAGTTGCTGGGCCCCACCTGGGGCGAGGGCCAGTACACGACGGTGATGGAGATGTCGCCCGATGAACGCTTCCTCTACTACTTGCCGGGTGCGCACGGCCAGGCGTTTCGCTTCGGCACGCCCGTGATTCAGTACGAAATCAAGACGGGACAGCGCAAGGTGTTGGCGTTTCTGGCGCCGACGTTCGAGCGGGAGCTGGGCTATGTTCCGGGCGGCACGTATGGCATCAAGCTCAGCCGCGCCGGCGACGCGCTCTACGTGAATTTCAATGGCCATGCGGCGGACGCGATTCGTCCATCGGCCATGAAGCCGATCGGTTTCGGCTTGTGCAGCTTTGCTACGATTCACATCCCGGCTTCGGAACGCTGACACGGCTGGGAATCGATCTCCGCAAACTGGTCGCGCTGCTGCCTAATGACTTGCGGGCCGTCCATGTCGCTCAAGGACTCAAGGACTCAAGGACTCACCATGGCTATTTCTCAACGCTTGAACCTCGTCCTGCCATTGTTGATCTTGTTCACGCCGCCGCTTGGTGTTGAGGCAACCGACGCTGTGGATGTTGGCAATCGTCGCGAGCTGTTCGTGGACGACTACTTG
>JAGQPF010000154.1 GCA_020426845.1 Planctomycetales bacterium | reverse complement strand
GCTTGTGAGACCGGGTTGGGGAGCACGCCACTGGGCGACGGCGTCGCGGGGCTGAGGAAGGCGTTTTTGTTGGCGGGCGCGGAGGCAGTGCTAGCCTCGTTATGGCAAGTCGGCGATACCGACACGGCACAGCTGATGTCAGCGCATTTCCGAGCAATGGCCGCCGGCGCCGCCCCGTCCGAAGCATTGCGGCGAGCTCAGCTCACCTTGATCGCCCGCGATCGAAATCGCTTCGGGGTCGCACATCCTTACCACTGGGCAGCATTCGGACTAACTCGCAACTGAATCACGACGGCCATTCACGATCTTGTAACCCACGGCGGCAAGTATGCTGCGATAAAAATCTCGCAATGCTGTAATGCCCGGGCCGCTCACTGCCTTCTAATAACACCGATCCGACAGGCCAACATCGACCGCGGAACGACACACCGACGCCTCAATCGGCCCAATCTTCACAACGAACTCCTTCGCGCCGAGCTGACCATGGACACTCAAGACCGCTCGCCATCGCCAACCATTGCACACGCTCTTGGCCTCTGCCTGCTGCTCGCCGGTCTTGGTGGCCCCCCCTGCCATGCGGAGGACACTTTGGCGTTTCAGCTCAATCGCTACGCTCCCACAATTCTTGCCGAACTCCGCAAGCGGGGGCACGACAGTGTCGGCGTGCTCAAGTTTCAAGTGCTGCAAACAGGTGGCCAGCTCAAGGACAACGCGGGGACGCTCAACCTGTTTCTGGCGGACCGGCTGCAAGTCGCGCTGGTGCTGGTCCGTCCAAAAGCTCTCGCCCAACAGTTGAAAATTGTGCGAGATGCGAGCCAAATCGCAGCCGAGCTGCCGGGCGCCAGCCACCTGGGCGACGCTGGCCACAGGAGGAAGCTGTTCGACCCCAAGTACCCGCTGGCCTGGGGCAACACACAGATCCACGTTGACGCGTTCTTGACGGGCGTTGCGCAGTTCACGGCCGACCGGAACTCATTTCGAATCGGAATCTACTGCGTGACGCCAGACGACAGCAAGCTGCTGATCCCGCCATTCCACGTGGCGGCTGACAGCGTGATCCTGCAAGAGGCAGGCGAGAGCTATGTCGCTCGCGGCGGCGACTCGCGGCCGCCCGCTCAGCTCGCCCAACAGGTCCGTCAGAGCCCCGAGCAAGAGCATCCACTACAACGTGGCAACCGAGTGTCGCTTCAGGTGTTCTACGACGACCAACCTGTGCAACTAGAATTTCGCGACGGCCAGGCCTGGATCCCCGAGCCCAAGGAAGGGCAGCGAGTCAAACTCCGCGTCGAACGGCACGACCCGGGCCCGGGACTGCTGGGGGCCGTGGTCAAGATCAACGGCGAAAACATCTTTTTGAAAGAACGGCGACGAGACTACGAATGCCTCAAGCTCGTGCTGCGTCCCGATACTCGTCTGACGATCGATGGATTTTTCGAGCAGTTAAGGGGCGCCGACAACGTCAGCCAATTCAAAGTCGCGTCGCGAGAGGAGTCGGAGCACTTGGAGATGTACTACGGGGCGGATGTTGGCATGATCTCGATGACCGTGTACGCGGAATCGAAGGATGACTCCGGGAGCGAACTACAGCGTCACGGACTCAAGCCGCTCGACGACGATGCACCCCGAGTGCTGGCGATTGAAGCCGGCGAACTGCCAGCCAACGCCGCCAACGATGTCGACCTCCTCCGCTCGCAGCTCTACAACGCGCGCACCAACTATGCCAGCCGCGGGGTGATCGTGGGCGGCTCGCGATCGCAACGCGACGTCTTGCAAGAGGATCATCGCTGGGATCCTCAGCCAGTCATCTCCGCAGTGATTCGCTATTACCGTCCCCGAGCTTCGGCAGCGCCTTAGTTGCCAACAACATCAGCAACCCGGCCGTTGTCTTGGTCGGCGTCATCGTTCGCGAGCCAGACAATCAGCGCGCCGTCGCGGCAGCCCGCAGCCAGCATCTGCTGATCATCGGAAAAGCAGAGCGTCTGCGGGTCAGTCGCACGCAACCTCAGCCGTTCGGACCCGGTGACCGCGTCCCATAGCCGGACACTTTCGTCCGCGCCGCCCGTCGCAACGACGTCACGGTCCGGGGAGAACGCCACGCAGGTCACCTCGCGAGAATGCTGTCCCAGTTCGGCCAACAGGCGGCCATCTCCCGGGTCGATCAACACGGCCATTCCGTTTTGCAGACCCACGGCGAGCCGTTGGCCGTCGTCTGACCAGGCCAGACAGCGCACTGCCACGTCCAGCGTGCGCACAGCCTGCAAATCGCCGGTCACCGATGATCCGATCCAGATCCGGTGGCGATCGTCCGCAACGGCCAGCCGCTGCTGGCCCGCATGCACTGCGAGGCACGCCATTGCGTCCTCAGACCAATCCCATCGCCGCGTGCCGGTGGCCACATCGTAGCCCGAGAGGCCCGCGCGAAATGCATCGGCCACAACCACCATATCGCCCGCCAAGGCCAGTGCGCTGGTCATCAACAGCTCCGTCGTCAGCGGGCGGCTCTGGACAATTCCACGCTCGTTCGTCTCCGCCAACTGGATCAGGCCCTCGCACTCCCAAAGCACTTGGCGTTTGGCCTCCGTTCCCGCGTTTGCCGATGGGGCCCGCTGCCTCCGCTCGATCGAGGCAAACTGTCCCCACACTGGCGCGGAGTTGGCGATCGAGAAGCTATCGGGACGCAGCTTCCCGCCCACTTGCCGCCAGGCGCACACGGCCCCGTCATCGCCGACCGTCAGCAACGGGTCGTTGGACGAGCGGAGCAGGACGCCGCGAATGGCCCGTCCCCGATGGCCTCGCTCGGCGATCTGTCGCGTCGTCTCACCGACGTGCCAGCAACTGATGATGCCCCGGTCCGAACCGCTGATCAATTGCTGGTCGTCGCAAAACGCCACCGCCATCACTTTGCCCTGCTCGAGCGGCTCCAGCAACAGCGCGGCATGTTCGGCGGCCCGTCGCACTTGAATCGTGCCATCGTAACTGCCGGCCGCCAGCAACGTGCCAGAGGGAGAGAAGGCGACAGAACTCACCAGGCTCGAAAAGCCGGTCAGTCGCTCTGACGCCGACAACGGCTGCGCCTCGCCAACTTGCACCAGTTTGACGACTCCCAGTTCTCCACCGATGGCAAAGACGCCCGGCAGTTGCGGATTCGACGCCAGGTCGGTATGAAATCCGACCGCAGCTTCCTCCACCTGGGCAAGCTCGGCCAATTCCGTCAGCTCAGCCTCATTCCGAGGCAGAGCCAGGACAACTTGGAACAGGCCATTGCGCGAGCCACTTGCCAGATGCTCGCCGGAGGCGTCAAACGCGACACGAAGCACCGAGCTGGGGAGGTCGGGCAGAGTCCTCAAGCAGACACCGTCGGCCAGGCGCCACAACCGGACCTTGCCTCCAGCGGGCCGCTTCTGCGGATCGTCCAACTCGTCGAAGCTGGCGTGTGCTGTCGCCAGCCATCTGCCGTCGGGTGAAAAGGCCACGCCGTTGATTCGCTCGCCGTCGCCGCGGATCCTCTGCACCAGCTCGCCCTCGGCGTTCCAGACCTTGGCCTCACCATCTTCGCTGGAGGACGCGAACCGAGCGCCGTCCTTCGAGAAGGCGAGGCAAGTGATCGCCTTTGCATGCGCCTGTACGACTCGCAATGGCGCCACTTGGCGCTGGCTCCAGAGTCGCAAGACGCCCTGATCGTCCCCGGTGACGAATAAGTCACGCCCCGGGGCGGCCGCCAGCGTTTGGACGGGGCGATCTTGCCGCCAGGTTCTCCGACGCCGTTGATTGAGCCGGGCGAGGTAATGCCAGGCGAATCCACGCAAGCGAGGATCGGCCGACTGCAGGAAGCGCAGCGCCGCGTGCGGATTGGTCGCCTCCATCGCGGCGGCGCGCTGCAACTGCAGCGCGAAGTGACTTCGCGACTGTTGGTCGAGGCTTTGCTTGAGCTGCTGATTGGCCGCGTTGGCCATCGTCAGGGTGGTCGACAGCTTGCGGTTGAAATAGGTCACGGTGACCAGAAAGCCGATCAAAACCAGGGTCGCCACCGATGCAAGCGACGCGGCGAATGGATGCCGCCGGGCCAATTTGATGGCCCGCTCCAGACCGTTGGCGCGTCGCGCCCGAGTCGGCAAGCCGTCCAAGTAGCGCCGCAGATCCAGAGCGAGCTCGGCAGCGCTGGCGTAGCGGCTTTCCGGACGCTTCTCGAGGCACTTCAGGCAGATTGCCTCGAGATCCGCGGGCGCCGAGCGAAACTTCGAGGGCGGCGGCGGATCGGCGTGCCGAACCTGCTCGAGCGTTGCATGAACATTGTCCGACTGAAACGGCGGACGCCCGGCAATCGCCTCATAGAGCACGACGCCCAGCGCGTACACGTCCACCAGCGGCCCCACGGCGCTGGACTCGCCTCGAGCTTGCTCGGGGGCCATGTAGCATGGCGAGCCGGCCAATTGGCCGTCTTGGGTCTCGGCATCACGACCGTCGAGCCGTTTGGCCAGGCCGAAGTCCGCGATCTTGGGAGTGCCGTCGCGGGTCAGCAGGATATTGCCCGGCTTGATGTCCCGGTGGACGATGCCCCGTTGGTGAGCATAGTCGACCGCTCTGCCCAATGTCTCGATGACTCTGGCCGCCTCCCGAGGCGCCATGGTCTTGTCATCGGCTAGCCGTTGCGCGAGGCTTTGCCCATCCACCAGCTCGAAGGCGCAATACATCGTCGCGCCGCTCTCGCCGAACTCGTAGATCGGCACAATGTTGGCATGCTGCAGATGTGCCGCCGCCTCGGCCTCCCGCTGGAATCGCCGTCGCTCCTCGCTGCGTTCGAGGCGATGCGGCTTGATGATCTTCAGCGCCACCTCGCGGTGAAGCGCTGGGTCGTCGGCCCGATACACGACGCCCATCCCGCCACGGCCGATCTCCTCAAGCAGTCGATACCGGCCCAGCGTGGCGGGCACTGCCGCCTCCCCCGAGCCGAACGGCGGTGAGATCGGGCTGGCGTTCAGGGGGCCCGCGACGGTCGACTCCGCCGATCGAAAGAAATGCACGAACGCGTCGGACGACAAGTCGATAGCGTCAAACTGCTGGCCGCACGCTTCGCAGTCCAGCAAGTGCGACTCGACGAACTCCGCCTCCACGCCGCGGAGACGGCCGGAGGCAAAATCACGAAGCTGATCGAGATCGGGATGAGTCATACGTACAAACAGACAGGCAGTTCAGAAGAACTCCTCCACCATGCCCTCGCCGAGCTCGCGAAGCCGAGCCAGCACGCGCGAACAGTTGACCCGCACCGCGTTGGCCGTGACCCCCAGCAGCTCCGCCGCCTCCTTGGGCGAATGTCCCTCAAGACGCACAACCCGGAATGCTCGAATCGTCTCGGGCTTGAACTCCGACTCAACCTGGCTCATCAGTTGCTCGCACAGCAGCCGCCGCGCCTCCGCGTCCCAGCGCTGGCTGAGATTGCTATGTGGGTCCACCAACTGCTCGCTGAGCGCCATGCATTCGCTGTCACGGCCCGTCGCCTGATGCCGGTTGAGCTGCCGCCAATGTTGCTTGAGCCGATTGGCAGTGACCTGCCGAAGCCAGTTGCGAAACGCGCCGGGGCGCCCATTGTGCTCAAAGTGGGGAAGCTGCTCCAGAGCGACTCGCAGCACCTCTTGGCGGACGTCTTCCGCGTCCTGCTCTTGGACACCGAGGGATCGCAACAGCGCCAAGAGCAAACCCCCATAGGTGTCCTGAAAACGCTGCCACGCGGCGCCATCATGCGGCGATCGCAGTCGAGCAAGCAAGGTGATCGAGGTGAGGTTTCGGTTCATCCACCATCCCAACAAAGGACCGGTCGGGCCTCCATCGCAGGCGACCCTTGTGAGGCCCGGTGGACCGGTCGGGCCTCCATCGCAGGC
>JAGQPF010000153.1 GCA_020426845.1 Planctomycetales bacterium | reverse complement strand
TGCTACGTACGACGGACTTCCAGTCCGTCGTTGCAATCAGAAGGCTCTCGACGGACTGGAAGTCCGTCGTACGAAAGGAAACCCGAAGCGTTAGCGAGGGATAGCGCAGGCGACCAGACTGTGATTTTGTCGCAGAGCAACAATTCGAGGGGGTGCGCAGCTCTGCACGGGCGAGGGCGCCCATGCTACGTGGCATAGGTGCCTGGAACCTGCTCGGACATCGCGTGAGGGATCGACCCCGGAGCGAGGGCCTGACGCTATTCGATTGATGGCTAGAATAAACAGAAACAGGAAAGGCCATCCCGTGAACGAACCGATACCCGAGGCCCCGCTCTCCGAACTGCTGGTGCGGGCAGCCGCCTTTGCCGCCGAGCGGCACCGCAGTCAGCGTCGCAAGGATGACGCAGCGACCCCCTATATCAACCATCCGCTGCAGGTCGCGGAGCTGTTGGTCTCGGCGAACATTTGCGACGCGGCGTTGTTGGCCGCCGCGATGCTCCATGACACGGTGGAGGACACGGCCACCAGCTTCGCGGAGATTGAATCGGCATTCGGGGCGGAGGTGTGCGGGCTGGTGGCCGAGGTCACCGACGACAAGTCGCTTCCCAAACAGCGTCGCAAAGAGCTGCAAATCGAGCACGCGCCTCACAAATCGCCCCGGGCCAAGCAGTTAAAAATCGCCGACAAAATCTGCAACATCCGCGATCTCAGCGACATCTCCCCGGTCGGCTGGGATCGAGAACGCAAGGCGGAATACCTCCGGTGGGCCGAGGCGGTCGTCGCTGGCTGCGAGGGGATCAACGACTGGCTCGACGAGCAGTTTCGGCTAGCAGTCACCGCGAAACGCAGGGAACTGGGGTTTTCGTAGTGCAAAGGAACAATTGAAGAAAACGGCTCGGACCGGCGATACCCGAACCCACGATACCCGAACCAAATGCGGCGAGGTGCGTATATCCAAACAGAACCGATCCACCGAGCCTCACAAGAGTCGCCTGCGATGGAGGCCCGATCGGTTTCCGGCCTCCCGCCTCACATCCCCACTCCTTGACCTTGGTCCCCGCGCATCGTGCATTCACCGCACAGACCCCCGTAAAATCTCTATTTTGCGGTCCGCTGTTCGGCTAGAATCGTCGCTTCGGCTCCACTCGCGAGATTTTCCGCAGGCCTCCTGCTCGCGCGGCCGAAGAACCACCTGCGATCCTACTTTGTCCATCTCCGACTCGGCGTACTCGAGCCGGCCCCGGGAGAACTTGATGACTTTTTTGGACCAGCAGCAACCGAGACGGTTGGTCGATATGCACGTCCACACGCGGCATTCCGACGGCCAGCCGACGGTCTCCGAAGTGGAGGATTTCTGTCTGTCCAAAGCGATTGGGGCGGTGATCACCGATCACAACGAGATCCGTGGCTCAATGGATCTCTGCGAACGCGGCAAAGTGTCCACGATGGCGGGCATTGAAGTCGGCACTCAGGAAGGGTTCGAGTTCCTCACCTACTTCCCCGATCCGGGCGCACTCGAAGAGTTCTACGTCCGCAGCGTGGAGCCGCACCTGCTCAATCGCTTTATGGTGCGTTCCCGGGTCCGGTCGCTGCCGGCGCTGGAAACCGCGCGATCGCTGGGAGCCTGGATCTCGCTGGCCCACCCCTTTGCCTTCGGCCGCAAATCTCTGACGTTTCAGTCGCGCAAGCGCGGCGAGGACTTTTGCGAACAGGTGATGGAGTACGTCGACGCGGTCGAGGTATTTAACGGCGGCATTCCGGCGGGCGCCAACCGCAAGGCTCAGCCGTTGCGGGAGACTGCCAAGCAGCTGACCTCCGGCAGCGACTCGCACGTGCTGTCAACCTACGGCACCTCCGGCGTCTGGTTTCCCGTCGAGGCAACTCAGCCACACGAATTGCACGAGCATCTCCGCGAAGCCGAGGACCTGTCGCTGGAGACCGGCACTCATTGCTCCGTGACGCGGACGGTGTTCATGATCGTGGTCAACCACAGCCGCTTCTTTCTTCGCGGCCGCAAGCGACTGCGTCTTCCTCGCGAGGCAGGCGACGCCCGCGATCGACGGTTCGCAACAGACTCCTAAAAAATGACGGGAGCCTCCCGCTCATGAAGTCCTCCAGCGGCGTATTGCGCATTCACCAAGGACAAGTTGTCGACGGGCACGGCGGAGCTCCGATTCCCGATGGCGTGGTGGATATCGAGGCCGGGGTGATTTCCTTTGTCGGCCCGGCGGCCGAGGCGCCTGCGCTGCCCGAGGGCGCGCAACAATTGGACGCGGAGGGAGGCACGATCCTGCCAGGGCTGGTTGAGGCCCACTTTCACCCGACGTACTTCAACGTCGCTGCGCTGGAAGATCTCGACATCAAGTACCCGGTCGAATACGTGTCGCTGCTGGCGGCCGGCAACGCTCGCCTGGCAGTGGAATGCGGCTACACGTCGGCGCGCAGCGGCGGCAGCTTGTTCAACATCGACGTCTGGCTGAAAAAGGCGATCGACAAGGATCTGATGATCGGCCCCCGGCTTTCCGCCAGCGGGCGCGAGATCTGCGGCGCCGGCGGGCTGATGGATTGGAACCCGGAGTTCCGCAAAATCGGCATGGAGGGATTGATCCTGCTGATCAACGGGCCTGACGAGGCCCGGCGAGCCGTCCGCAAGCTGGTCAAGGACGGGGTCGAATGGGTCAAGACCTACCCGACAGGCGACGCGGCGGCGCCCGACACCAACGATCACCACACGCTGTGCATGACGTTCGAGGAGATGCACGCTGTCGTGCAAACGGCGCACAACCACAATCTCAAGGTCACGGGACACTGCCGCGCCACCGCAGGGATCAAGAACGCGCTGCTGGCCGGGTACGATGCGTTGGAACACGCCACCTTCATCGACGACGAGACGCTTGAGCTATTGCTGGAGCGAGATGTGCCCAGCGTGCCGGCGCTGTACTTCGAGCAGGCCAGCATTGAGCGCGGCCCCGAGTTCGGCATGCCGCAAAGCGTCATCGACGCCCACCAAGAGACGCTGGAGGGCGGCGCCGAAAGTGCGCGGCGGATCCTCCGGGCCGGCGGACGCATCGGCATGGGAGGCGACTACGGGTTCGCTTGGAACCCACACGGCGACTACGCCAAAGAGCTCGAGTTCTTCGTCAACTACGTCGGCTTCTCGCCGCTGGAGGCGCTGCGCTGCGCCACGAAAACCGGCGCCGAGATTCTCGGCCGAGGCCATGAATTGGGGACGCTCGAGCCCGGCAAGCTCGGCGACGTGCTGGTCGTTCGCGGCGACGTGGTCCAGAACATCGCGCTGCTGCAAGATCGCAAATCACAAATCGCCGTGCTGCAGTCCGGTGTGATCAAGAGCCGAGGCGGTGTCAGCATCTCTCCGAGCGGACTCGGCCATTGACGGACCACGAATCCGGTTCCCGGCCGCCCGTTGGCAGATCAACTTGGCTCCGCTGGGCAACCGCCGCTGTCGTTCTCGCCCTCGCGGCCGGAGCCTACGCTCGCTGGGGTGACCAACTCTCGTTGCAAGCGCTGGCTCAACAAGAGACGCGATTGCGCGAGCTGCAACAACAACACCCGGTGGGCGCCGCCTTGGCGGCCTTTCTGATCTACGTCGGCGTCACGGGGCTGGGCATCCCCGGCGCCTTGGTGCTGACGCTTGGATGTGGATGGTACTTTGGCTGGACTGTGGGCACGGTGCTGGTCAGCTTTGCCTCGACCCTGGGCGCCACGCTGGCGTTCTTGATCAGCCGCTATTTGTTCCGAGCGGCAGTGAGCAGCCGCTTTGCGGGCCGCCTGCAATCGTTTCGCGACTCGTGGGATCGCGATGGCGCGTACTTTCTGTTCACGTTGCGTTTGATCCCGGTGGCGCCGTTCTTTGTCATCAATCTGGTGATGGGCGCCACGAACATCTCCGTCGCGACGTTCTGGTGGGTCAGCCAACTCGGCATGCTGCCGGCAACCATCGTCTACGTCTGGATCGGCGCCAGCGTGCCGCGACTCCAGACGTTGGCGGATGAAGGCTTCCGCGCAGCGCTCTCGCCGAGGCAGTGGGCGGGACTCACGCTCGGTCTCGCGATGCTCGGAATCTTGCCGTGGGCGACGCGCCGGTTGATTCAATTTCAGCAGAGAAGCCCCTGACGTTCAGGACGTCTCAGCGGCTTAATCGGCGTGATCGGCCATGGCATCCGAGCCGTTCGCGTCAGAATCGCGATCCGTCCATCGGCGAACGCGGACGTTCGGCAGTCCTTCGATCTGCCCCACAAATTTGGCGGGCAGCCGGCAACGCACCGTCACTTCGCTCTCGTTGTACTCCTGCGACTTCACATCTCCGTGGGCCGACAGATAGGCCAGCAGTTTTCCGTTGCCGACGTCCGTGACGACCTCCACATCGTGGAACGAGCGACTCAACGCTTCGCTGACGGCTCGAGCCAGGCTGTCCAGCCCCATGCCGTTGCGGGCGC
>JAGQPF010000768.1 GCA_020426845.1 Planctomycetales bacterium | reverse complement strand
CCGTTTTCTTTCCGCATGCATTGCACCTGAATCCCTGCTCAACCATCAGCTCTGCCCGTTGTTCCTGAGACCATCGCCCACGCCTTCGTACCTTTTCTGACGACGGACGCCTCTTTGTCCTTCGCACGTTGGGCTTCGTTGGCATCACAGCACGCAGAATTTCTGTCGGAACTTCGGATCGTCTCCATCAGTCAGCGTCACCGACCACTCGATGTATCCGCTGCCAGCCGTTGACCCGGCAGCGATATTGACACTTGCGCCTTTCCCACTGGCTACCGTGCTGCCTGTCGTGCGACTTGTGAATGTGCTCGTCAGGTGCGTTGCACCGCTGATTGTCAACAGTTCCGTACCGGCCACTTCGGACACAGATGCGGCCGTGACAGACTGTCCATCCAACAGGAATCCCGTGAGATTCAGGCAGTGCGTTTCATTTCCGCCTGCCACGATCTCGATTTCCGTTGGAACATTGATGAGCTTTCTCGCCATGGGTTACGCCTCCGCGTCATGTACGTTGTCGCTCGCGTCCGGAGCGTGTGAATTGTCCGATTCTGTCGCCTCGTGAACGTTATCCATCGCCTCCGCGTGGTGAACGTTTTCCATGAACTCCACCTCGTGCGAGTTGCCAATGCCTGCGAAACAGTGAATGTTCGTTTCCAGCACGGAGACGTGAACGTTGTCGGCAATCGCCGCCTGATGAACAATCCCACCTGCACCGTCCGCACCGCCGGCTCCCATGCCGACGCCAGCGACCAGCAGGAAGAACGAACCGCCCACGCCTAGCTCTCAATCGTGAAATAGGACACGGTGACGACCAGACTCCCACCCGTCGCCGCCTCGGATGTGATTCGCAGATCCTCGCCGTCGGCACCGACGCCAATCACCGCTGATCCGTCGCCCTCCACAATGCCGCCACCGTAGGCGATGCCCGGATGACTGAGGACAATACCTGTGATTCCAGACGTGGCCGCTGCAGTGAGCGTCGCTGCTGCGAATCCGACTCTCACGCCAACGTCAGCCGTATTGGCCGCATCGCACGTTGCCGTAATTTTCGTGACGGCGATTTTCGTTCCGCTGGACACCGTGACCAAAGCCGCGCTTGTCTGTGCTCCGTCGCCGGCCGTGAACGTGAATTCCTTCGTGACGATGTTCGGATGTCCGGCGATGGTCCAGAGTTGCCCATGGCGGTTGGCATACAGGTCCGTCCTGTCGCCGGCCGCAACTGCTGTGGGATTCGACCCGTGGGCAATCGCCTTCGCGCCGACCTTGACCGGGTTCCCTGAGTCCACTCCATCATGAGCCACGGCACCGTAGACCGTCGACGTGGTCCACAGCTTGCCCTCGCTGTTGACGTTGAACGAGGCGTAGTCGCCATCCTGATTGACGCCCGAATCCGCCGTGTCGCGACGAACGGCCAGAACGAAGCTGCCGGCATCGGCATTGCCGAATGCGGCGTCTTCATTGTACGCCGTATCGGTCACTCCACCGCCGCTCCCTGACGTCTTGAGCACACCGGCCGCGGACGCCTGAACAGGCACCATGTCTCCAGATCCGCCGACCTGCGCCATGAGGACGGCTTTGACCAGCGTGGCACTGCGATCCGGCTTCAGGGCAGCGTCCGCCCGATGGATCGTCGTAATTGCCGG
>JAGQPF010000152.1 GCA_020426845.1 Planctomycetales bacterium | reverse complement strand
GGATTTTTCTTCCCGGTCACATTGTTCTTGGAGTAGGCGTTCAACTTGTTCGGCGTGAAGAAGCCGTCCTTGTTGTAAACCGTGACAGACCAAAAGCCGCCAACGGGAACATCCGCCGGCATGGTGAGTTGGAATGCTGTCTGGCCGTCGTTGTTGTTGGGGACAACGCCAACGTACGTGGCGCCACGCGGTGGGTTGCCTCCCCAGCCATAGGAACTTGCCATCAGGTGGCTAATTGGGTCCACTTGGCCCTTCTTTCCAAATCCGTCCGACAAGTCGGAAAGTCTATTGGCCAGCACATTGAGATCTTTGCGGGTCTGCTTGAACGACTCCATGTCCCAATCCGGCAACTCCAGCTTGCCGGGCGATGCCTGTTGGATCCGGATCGCATCCTGAAGGGCGTGGGCCGCCTTCATGTCGTTGGGGTCATTGGGATCAGCGAACGTGCGAAACAAAGCAACGGCATAGCGAGTGCCGACCGAATCCATGGTCAGGGTGATCTCGCCGCCGCCATGCTTAAGCACTGGCATGAAATGGTCTTGGCTGATGACCAACAGAGACTGAAAGCGATCGGGGGAACTGGGCTTGATGATTGTCACGGGCACAGTGAGATCAAAAACTGCCATCGAATAGAGCGTATCGCGATTCCCACGAATCGTCGTCTGGTTCACGACCGAATAGGGCTCGCGCATGTGGAATATCCTCCCAATGCCGCCAGCCTTTTCGGCATATCCCTTGATTTGCACGTCGCTCTCGGCACGTATGTAGTTCTTAATCGTGACGGTAACCGTCTCGGCCGAGACGCACGTCGGCAAAATGGCCACGACCCCGAAAAGTGCAAGAAGAGTTGTTTTCATGTCGCGCCTGGCTTGTGAGGGAATTGTCTCCAGAACGGCGAACACCGCCGAGCTGACGACGTCAAAATTGGAACCACTGGTCAAGCAACCTTTGGGACACGCCGTCGAGTATTCGCCGGCGCACCCGAATTTTACCTCGAATCCCCTGAGAACGTGGGGCAAAAGGCCGCGAGAGTGACCGAGCAGTGCGACGCCGCCGGGAATCGAGCCGAACGCTCAGGTCTACGCGGCGAAAAAATGCCAAGCCCCGTGTAACATTTCCCGTTCCATCGGAAGATAGGGTTACATGACTGTCATGGACCAATCGCATTTTGAGGCTTTATGGAACGCTGCGGCGCCGCGGGTGCGCGTCTTTTTGGCCGCGGCCTGCCGCGATACGACGCTGGTCGACGATTTTTTCCAGGAAGTCGCCATGACGGCCTGGCGAAAACGGCGCGAGTTCGACGAATCTCGCCAATTCGACGCCTGGATTATCGGGATGGCTCGTTTTGTCGTGCTCCGTCATCGCCGCGACGTGGCCAGGCAACGAGTGATTCTCGCGCCTGATCTAATCGAGCGCCTGGAAGCGTTAGCGACAGCGGACCCAAAGTCGACGGATGAGCAACGGCAGTCGCTTGCCGCCTGTGTGCAAACGCTTGATGAGCCCGCCAAGACTCTCTTGGGGATGCGGTATCAGGAGGGCCAGCCGCTGGCCGAAGTCGCCCGGCAATTGGGGCGCAGCCACGGCGCGATTCGAACGGCCCTGTCGCGCCTGCGAGACAGCCTCAGGCAATGTGTCCGAGACCGACTTGGAGGGCCGCCGGGGAACACCTGACCGGCAAATCGACATTGTGTTTTTTCGCAGAGCGAAAGAGTTCCGATTGCCAATGGGGCGCATGGCCGGAGTGAACATGAGCAAGGAATTAATCGACCGCTGGCTCGACAATGAGGTCGACAACGAGAGCCAGCTGCATCTCGAAGAGTGGCTGCGCGAAGATCCCGAGCACTTGCGGAGCTTCTTTGACGCGGTGCAATGGCAGGAAGACTTGCGCGCGCATTACGGCAAGAGGCCTGAAGCCGTCACCTTGCCAACGCAGAAACGAACAAGCGTCCGGCTCATCGTTGCCTTCAGCGCGGCCGCCGCCATCATTGTGGCGAGCTTGTTTATGATTCCACGTCGACCTGATGCGCATGCAACCGACGACCCGCTGGTCTGGGTGCTATCCGGGAATCCACAAGTCGAACTGACGAGGGTGCATCCCGGACCCAATCCGGCGCCCATTCCTCGTGAGCAATGGCCCGTGGAAACTCGAGTGACTGTCGCGGATGAGCCTGGCTCATTGCGATGGGATGAAGGCTGCGTGATTGAAGCCGGCGCTGGCACGGTGTTGACCTTGCGTTCAGCATCCACCCGTGATCTGACCGGCGAGCCGCGATCCATTCATCTGGATCGTGGCACCCTCACCGTGCGGCTCGAACCACCTCTTGTCCCAGTCGACGTGCGTGCTGGCGACTCTCGAATTCGCGCCTCAAAACCGACGGTCTTCACGCTGACGGACCCAGGACCCCAACCGTTCGGACATGCAGTGGTTCTGTCCGTAATCCGTGGCGACGTCGAACTTTTGCTCCCGGACTCGGAGAGCCAAACCGTGACGGCAGGCGAGCGCGTCTCGATTCCTTAAAGCACCGTTGTCTATCGACTCATCGAATGTCGCCGCGTCATGGCGATGGCCCTTTACAGCAAGGTTTGTCATGCGATTGCTGATTCTCACCCCGACCGTTCTCGTTTTGACCGCCCTTGGCTTTGAGGCGATCCATGCCCAGGATGCCGACACCAACGACCCCGAAGCCCCGCGAGCCATCGTCGTTCGCTGGCTTGAACTGCATCGGACCGGCAAACGCGACGACGCAGCAGCGCTGACGACAGGAACTCCCAAGAATCGAGCGAGGCTCCTGCTGCCTTTCAACCGCGACACGGGAGTGCGTGTTGAGCAATCCTTGGGTAACAAGCAGGTGGCCGCCGTGGTCACCGGAGCCTTGAAGGAGACTCGCGATGGCGAGCAAGTGTTGCTGTTCTGGCTGATTCATCGCGACGGCAGCTGGCGAATCGACAAGTCCGACTCGATCGAGAAGCGTGTGGCGGACGAACGGCTGCGAGGCTTCATGGAGGCGGGAGACGTGCGTTGGCACGTGCAACGCGACCAGTTGGCGGGAGACTGGGTAGCTGGCCCTTGTACGCCGCCCGGCTTTAGCGGCATCGCATGCGGCTGCGACCTTCAACTCAATTACGACAGTCGATATCGGCTCCTGCCGTATGGCCCTGGTGGTCCTGATCCCCAAAGCGTCATGCGAGGGAAGTGGCGGGTTGCCGATGGCAAGTTCGTGCTGTCGCACCAAGACCGCACATTCGAGTGCATTGTCATATGGGCGAGCGCTGATCAATTTGAAATCGAGTCCGCAGACGGGAAGTTCCACGTCCGTTATGATCGCACCACCGAGCCTCGGGAACTCGACATCAAGGAAGAATAGATGGCGCCAACCAGATTGCCGACGCTGAGGCCTGACGCCGAAATTGCCGACCTAGCAGCGCTGGGCGGCGAGGCGATCAATCGTGGTCAATTCCAAACTCCTCCTCAAGCTCCATGACCAATTCCACGGTGTCGAGAGAGTCGGCCCCAAGGTCGTCGACCGATAAAGCTCTCTCCTGAATCACCTCGGGCGCGACGCCCAGTTGTTCAGCGATGATGTCGATCACGCGTTGGCGCTCGCGACTTGAGCGAGATCGCTCGAAGACGAGGGTTTGACGCTCGAGGCTCAGAAACCAGAGAAGGCTTCCGCACTTCGGGCACGTCGCATCGCCAAAGATTCGCGACGGCTCGACGCAGACCCGCGCCCCACAAACCGGGCAGCCATTAGGCTGCCCCTCGGGTGTCCTCGATGAGATCCGCATGGCGGTTCACCTTGTCACTGGTCACGGGCCAGAACTCCACGCCGCGCTGTCGCCTGTTGGAGTGCGAGGCCCACGCTTTGGTTAGAGGCGGAGCGACCAATTCGCGAACCCCTTGGGAGGCTTGCCTAGCCGCAGCGCGATAACGTCAAGACCGTAGGGCGGCCCTTCCGGGCCGCCTGAAGCGCATGGCACCA
Organism: Planctomycetales bacterium; assembly: GCA_020426845.1. GTDB lineage: Bacteria > Planctomycetota > Planctomycetia > Pirellulales > Pirellulaceae > JAGQPF01. The sequence goes on along the minus strand of JAGQPF010000152.1, from coordinate 8,943 downwards.
ACCACAGCCAACGGGCTAACCGCTGCTGGCGGCCCGGAAGGGCCGCCCTACCAAGGGCTCAGCAACACGCATGTCGTGATCGGAGTGTAGACCGTTGTGGTCTCGCCGTCGATTCGGATGTCACCGGGCAGCACATTCTGCGAGCGAAGTTGAGCCATCGCCACCGAGACGGCGTCGTCCTGCTATCATTGAGATGCGCAAGGACGACATCCGACAATGCACAAGGGACTTGCTGCTGGTGGAGCGGGCCAGGGAGTGGTTGGTGGGGGAAGATTAGACCTGCTCGTTGACCGATCCGATGAGTTGGCGCCAGAAAGTGAAGCAAGCATGACCGTGGCCATTCGTCCCGAAACGGACCAAGACAAAAGTTCGATCAGGAAGGTCAATCAGGCGGCGTTCGACGGTGACGACGAGGCCAATCTCGTCGATGCTCTGCGTGACGGCGGGTTCGTCGATGTGTCGCTTGTCGCCGAGAAGGACGGGGAGATTGTTGGCCACATCCTGTTCAGCCGGGTTGCCATCGTTACAAAAGTTGGAACGATGGACGCCCTGTCACTTGCTCCAATGGCCGTCATGCCGCATTGCCAGCGACAAGGGATCGGCAGCAGGCTCGTGGAAGCCGGGCTGAAAGCATGTCAAAGCAGCCACAAGATCGTCGTCGTTCTGGGCCACCCGGAGTTCTACCCACGGTTCGGATTTTCGGCGGAAATTGCTCGACCACTGGAGTCACCCTTCGGCGGTGGGGAGGCGTGGATGGCTCTGGCCCTTATACCTGGTGCATTGGACGGGGTTGCGGGCCGGGTTGAGTTCTCGCTGCCATTCATGGCGTTACCGTGATGGTCAAGTCGCCCTGCGAAAGTAACACAGTTCCTGGCTCGACTTTCCGATCAGCAACCCCTCATCGTCTACGTCCTCGATGCGACACTCTTCGAGCTTCGAGTTGCCAAGTGGGAAGTCTTGCACGACTTTCCCCGTCGAGAGAGCGAGAGTCACCAAGTGCCAACGGGTTGGATTCGGCGTCACGACGTGTTTCTGCGAAGGGTGCGGTCTGTATCGAGGCTCGTCAGAGACGACGAGATAAATGAACGGAGGGGCGAGGCGATATGAATAGAAGTTGCCGTCGATGTGACGCCCAAGCTGATCGACCGAGAAAAGCCATATCGAATCGCCAGCTTCGTTTTCGGCAGCGATCTTGAATACGCCACGTTGCACACCTTCCTTGCCCTCAGCGTGTCGGAGAAACACGCCCCTCCCGGCTGCAACTCGGGGATGGTACTTCTCCATGCCTGTGTTGTAGAACTGCCAACCGATGGAAGCTCGAGATTCGTGGGCCTGCACGGAATCGGGATCGACCCTTCGCTGGCATCGCCCGGTCTTCACGTCGAGCACCCGACCGCTATCGCAGAACACCTGCCCACCCTCGACGTGATGAGGAGTGTCCCGAAATTCGTTGGTAAAACCGGGAACAAAGTCGAGCATCCGAGCCAGCACGCCTCGGATTCCAGAGCCATGCGAGGCCCAGAGCAGCGTGCCCGATTCGAGAGAGATGCCGTAGCAGCCGAAGGTAGCCGTCCACGGACCATCCGATCTCATTTCGCTGGCAACAATCACCCCTGAATCAACGCGGCAGAAGGTGTTTGGCCGAAACAACTTCGCCTGCCAGGCAGGGCTTCCTAAACGCCGATCAACACAGAACCACTGACCGACAACGTGGTCAGGCAGGAGCTGGACGTGGCCATACCACTGGGTGAGCGGCGTCCTGCTGGAGAACGTCCATACGGGAACGGCATCAAGCATTTGGGGGGCCTTTAGGTTGCGTTCATCTCGGCGCCGCTTCAGTCGTCCAGCACATCAATGCTTGTGTGACGTTTGAGGTGCGGCTCCTCCACTGCGCCGATCTCCACGGCGTCCGCTCCACCTCACCTGACGTCCCGCGGATGTCGAGTCAACTATCGCCGCAGCCGATCATCGGCCACCACCTTAAGCTCTCAATCCGACTCCGCAGTTTCGCGATGTCCTTGGCGGGAGGATTCACCAGCGGCCCGCGATGCCCCAGGCAGTACACGTCCGGTTGCAGATCCAGACAGCGTAGCATCGACAAGCGAGCCGCTTCCTTGTCGGCTGTTAGAAACCGCGACATAAAGGAGAGCTGTCGTGGGCAACCGCCAAGGCGTCTCCCGCGAAAAGCACACCTCTACAAATCCCGCCGAACTCCTTGCTTTTAAATGGAAGACGGCGAAAATGGCCTTTATGAGCACCGCATCCGATTTTCCGTTAGAGAATCTTACCTTGGCTGAGAAGCTTCTTCTCATGGAACGTCTGTGGGGGGAACTGTCTCGACGCCCATCAGAGATTCCATCTCCGGATTGGCATGGCGACATCTTGGTTGAACGCGCCAAAGCGGTTCAGGAAGGCCGTACCGAGTTTCAGGATTGGGAAGCGGCCAAGCAGCGATTAAGAGATCGCTCGAAATGAGAATTTGGCTGCTACCGGAGGCAGAGCGAGACCTCGAGCTGGGAGCGGATTTCTACGAGAGTCAGCGGCCAGGACTGGGCAGCTATTTCACGGAATGCTTGGCGTCCGACATTGACTCCCTCTCGCTCTACTGCGAAATCCACGAGAAGTATCGCGGCTTCCATCGAGCGCCTTCAAAACGGTTTCCGTTTGTCATCTACTACAAGGTGAACGGCGACAGTGTCGAGATTTATGCCGTGCTCGACGGCCGGCAAGATCCTCCGCAAACGGATGAGAGCCTCGACGCCTTTCCGCCCTAGCCGCATTCTTGGGATCCTCGCCGGCGGCGTCCAAGTCATCATGTTTCGGTAGCCGACCATAGACAGGCCATCTGGAGCTATGGCATCCCTGGCACGCGGGTGAGGTAGGCGAGGGTGATCAGAAGGCCGATGGTAAAACACGCCCAGAACGCTCGACGCCCTCGAAATACAAATCCCATGGCCGCAATGATCAATGGCAGAGCCAGCCAATTCACAAACCCAAAAGAGCAGGCAATTGCGGTTACATAGATCAAGAACTCAAGCGTCGAGATTCTGTAGTCGACTCGCGACGCGGAAATCGCGATGGCTACGCTTCCGCCAACAACGAGTCCCAAACCGGCTAAACGCAGCAGGCCCAAACGCAGTAGGACACGCTCAGCGAGGCTGTACGCCGGTGGATTCGTCGGATGTTTTAAATCTCCGGTTTTGAGATCTAGTTCTGCCAAGAATATCGACGCCAAAGGAAGACTTTGTAGATCAACATTTGCAGCGGTTGGTAGGCAGTTGTATCGAGAGCAAACCCAAAGGGCAGATGCGCCCAGTCCAACGCTGGTCGCGAAAAGAAGTGTCGAAATGTAACGCCCGCTAAACATTTCGTGTCTTGCCCAATTCAAAGAGCTGGCGGAGCCTCCACATGCATTCGATTGTCTCGTGAGTATCTTGCCCCAATTCCTACGCCGACAGTGTGCGCAAGACCACTTCATTCGGGGGGCGGCACGTGGTAAATGTAGACGCCTTCGTCCGTGAAAACCGCCATGCGTGACCCGTCGTGGGAAAAGACGACATCTGTCGGAGTGCTGGAGAGATTTCGGGTCCGAGCCACTTCCCTGGCGTTGGCGGGCTCGAGAAGTTGCAGAGGTTTTCGGAGAAGCCAATCAAGGATGCGCTTCGCTAATGGGACGTCGCACAAAAAGGACATGCGCCCGCGGAGATAGGTCGACGAATGATCATAGTATGCAACAAGATTCCTGTTGCTGAAACCAAATAGGAGTGGCGACGCCCATGTATCCTCCCCCGCCCAATTCGTTGTTGTGTGCGACTCGACGTCGTAAATCCGCGGCCCGGCCAAGATGTAGCGACCATTTGGCGACAAGTGCATTTGATTGACGTTCCCCATTTCCTCCATCCATGATGCTGGGAAAGTGACAAGTGGTGCCGAGGTATCGAGATCGACCATTTGGAATTCGCGGCCGAACTCCAATCCGATGGCCGAACGTGCATCAAACGAGGCATTGTCGCTCGATTCCACGCGAGACCATTCTCCCTCGTGCCGTACTAGTCTGGTGTAGCCCTTTTTGCCATTCCATGAGTCTCCATAGTGAATCACGAGCGAGCCAGCTGGGAGAAATTGCAGCGAATGGACGTCGGCATTACGCGGTCTTTCAGGCAACGTCTCGCTTGTATGATGATCGAGGTCTACCACACGAAGTTGATGAGTTTCCGCTGGGCGATCATGGTAGGATTCGCCGAGCCACTCAAGAAAGGCGATACGGTTCCCATCGCAGTCGAAGGCGACGAAACATGCCCTTTCCGGATGATCCGTAAATCTTACCGCGTGTGGCTGCGGATCCAGCCGGTAGATCGCCTTCTCGGCAACTTCTCGACCAATGCCGGGCATATAGCTCTCGACGAGCAACCAATTGCCGTCGCGAGAGAGGCTGCCCGTCCTGACCGTGAACAAGCCATGGCGGGCAAACGCCGGTCGCTCGATCCTTTCGAGTTGAAGGAATGCCGTCGCTTTCCATGACCGAGGAGCAACAATGACATCGACATTGCCGGCAGCGAGACCAGCAACGCCAACTCCAGCGATCACAATTGTGGAAGACAAGGGACGGCGACGAAGTAACGACACCAGACTCCGATCGCCTGTCCCAATTGCCCACACGAGCAACCGAAACACTCCAACCATGATCATCGCGAGCAGAACTGCGAAAGCGACGCTTGCAAATGCAGCGGCAACATAATTGGCTCGATATTCGGCAATGCCCAATCCCCGGGATGCCAACTCATCCAGCTGGACCATCCAATCCCGCCCGATGACGCAAATTGTCGTGATTCCCCCCAACGTGCCGGCTATCACTCCCGCCAAACAAACTCGCCATCTGAAGGTGCGAGCGATCAGAATCGCCGCCAAAGTTCCGCTGAGCGTAAGTCCGAGAAGCCAGCGCTCATCGGTGTTCCATGTGCGGTGTGTCACCACCGCTACGGTCACTGAGGCAAGTGTCATCAGGCAACACAGTTCTCGCAGAGACAAGGGCTCGCTTCGAACTCGTTTGCCTGCATTGGCAAAGGTCGGATGTGTTTGCGAGTCCGTCATTGCGTCGCCGCTCATGGAAGCCGTCAATTGGCACGTATCCCTCGCCTTCGAACATGATAGCGAACCAGACACAAGCAAGTGTCGTGAATTAAGCCCATCCAACTGTTGTGGATGTCGTCTCGACAACTTTTCGTCAAAGTGGCCACCGTCCGGCATGCAAGGTTTGCCCGGACGGGAACTTGACCGAGTTGAATTACAACCTTGCCATACTCAAACATTGGCTGCAGCTCCGCGAACGGGAACGGAATTCACTGATTACGACGGACCAGGAGTTTCCTGGCTCAAGAGGGTTTTCAGTGCTAGACCGCTGATTGGCTGGTTGACAGTTGACAAACGGGTGCTCTCAGCGGTGCTCGCTCGTCGCCAAGGTGAGCGCGAGGGTGCCATACAACTCCCAGCGACTTGCAACGACAGTGCGCGATTTGCAGCGAAGAAGGCCACCTGCGAGGTTGCGTAAGCGGCGAGGTCATCGCGAGATGGGCGACGCAAATGCAATGGGCCGCTCCGGTTGGAGCGGCCCTTTCAAAAGTATCCCCGACAGGATTCGAACCTGTAACCTTCGGCTCCGGAGGCCGACGCGCTATCCAATTGTGCCACGGGGACGTGGAATTCGTGATTCCGAATACTAAAGAGTAGGGATTCTCGGGCTGGATGACAAGATGCCGCCAGCTTGCGGCTCACCGGACTGGCTGATCGGAATTTGCCTTCCCGAAACGCGGAAAATTCTCGGTGTCGCGGCCGGGGGGAAAATTCGTCGGCGCAAGGGCCGGGGATGGCCGGAGGCGGAGAAGGGCAGGGAGGTAAGGCTTGCGGCCTGAGAAGTAGCCACGACTTGGTGCGGCTGCGATGCTGCCACCAGAGAGCCTTGATTCAACCGCGATTCGACGGCGATTCGGCCTCAATTCGACCGCGATTCGGCGGCGTTTCAACTACGATTCGGCGCCCGTTCCGTTTATCCTGGTGATTGGACCGTTACGGACGGAATTGCAAGGTGGAAGGGGCCTTAGAAAAGTGTGGTTCATGTGGCGAATCGATAGGCTGTTCGGGAAAGGCTGCGCGCTGGTGTTTGGATTGGCGTTGCTCGCTGCGTTCTCGCTCCCGTGCTCCAAACGACTCGCCGCCCAAGAGCCTCCACCAACCTCGGGACAAACGTTGGGGCAAGCGTTGGGGCAAGCGTTGGGGCAAGACCTCGCGCCCGACGAGCGAGAGGTGGACCTGCTGATCGTGGGCGCGACCGAGAGTGGCTGGGCCGCGGCGATTCAGGCGGCGAGGATGGGCGTGCCGTCGATCCTGATCGTCCATGACGGCAAATGGTTGGGCGGACAATACACCGAGCAGGCGCTCGTCTGCGTCGATGAAAATAAAGGCGTCGGCAAGGTGGGCTGGGGCGTCGATTGGCATCCCATGAAACGGTCCTTCCACCGTTCGGGCCTGTTTAAGCTGCTGATGGACCGGATCGAGGCGCAGAACACCGAACTCTACGGCGAGCCGATGCCGGGCCGGCCGTTCCACGGGCCGTCGACCTTCCGGCCCGCCGAGGCCGAACGAGTCTTCCGCCAACTTCTGCAGCCATATGTCGACCGTGGCCAAGTGCAAATCGTGCGCGACCACTACCCGGTACGGGCCGACGTCGTAGCTTCCACCAAAGTCTCGCCCCATCCTCGGCTCCGCGGGCTGGCGTTCGCTCCGCTCGGCCAGCAGCGTGAAACACTGCGCGTGCGCGCGGCGCTGACGATTGACGCTTCGGACTGGGGCGAGGCGATTCAACTGAGCGGCGCCGCTTACGAGTGCGGGCCCGATCCGCAAACGCGGTATGGCGAGCCCAGCGCGCCGAAGAATCTCGACGAGAACCCGCGCAATGAAATGAACCCGATCACCTGGGCCATGGTGGTTGAAGAAGTCACGCCGGCAGACGTCGGCCAAGAGAACTCCTCTGGCGATAGCGCGCGACAACAGAGCGTCAACGCCACGATCCCTCGGCCACCGAACTACGACGATCGCAACTACCCGCGCGTCAGCCACCTCAGCCGCGAGGTGTTGGGCAAATTACCCTGGGATCGCCAAGCCAGCGCGGGCAGCATCCTGCACTGGCCGCCGGCCGGCAAGGCCTCGCCGCGCCAGTTGTCCGTCCACACCGTGCGGCGGATCGTCGACGGGGCCACCAGCAAGCAGCATCGCACCGTAATCCTGCTCAACTATATGAACGGGCAGGACTACCCGTTGGAGCGGCTGCCGCGCCGCGTTGTCGAACAACTCGAACGACTTGAACCGGGCGCGAGCCAAACGAACATCGTTGAGATGACTCGCGAGCAGCGCAACGTCATCTTTCAAGACGCCAAGAACCACTCGCTCGGCGTGCTCCACCATCTGCAAACGTTCGTCCACGACCGCGCGGACGACACGGCCAACTCGTTTCGCCACTTTCGACTCAGCCCCGAGTTCGGCACGCCCGACCAGTTGCCGCCCAAGCCCTATATCCGCGAATCGCTGCGGCTGAAGGCGATGTACATGATGCGCGAGCAGGACGGGCGCAACCGCGATGGAGAGACGAAAGAGCGCGCTCGCGAGCGAATGGCCCATGTGCTCTACCCCGACGGCGTGCTGCCCTGGCAGTTTCATTATGACTTCCACCGCACCGGCCGCACCTACTTGACCAGCGAAGGCGATCGCGGGCCGTGGATCGACTACCACAAGCCGCTACGTCACACCAAGTTTCTTAGCGACCGCAGTGTGCTGCCGCTCCGCAGCCTGATACCGATCGAAATGGACGGGCTGCTCGGCGCCCAGAAAAACCTCGGGTACAGCAGCATCGTCAGCGCCGCGATCCGTTTGCACGACCAGTGCGTGGCAATCGGGCAAGCCGCCGGCGCAGCCGCCGCCGTCTCGCTGAAACACGACTTGGCGCCACGGGCGATTCCGTACTCGCCGGAACTGCTCGAGCATGTCCGCGCGGGACTCTGCCCGGAGCCTACAAGCAACTCGAGTGACAACTCGGCCAACGACTCAAACGGCCAATTGATCGAGCCGCCGCCCATGTTGCTCTGGCCCTATCGCGATCTCCTGCCGAGCCAGCCCAGCTTCGTGGCGGTGAATCGGCTCGCTGCCGCCGCAATGTTGCCGCGTCCGGCTCGCGAGGTCGACTTCCAACCCGACTCGCCCGCGACTGAGGACTGGGTCGACGAAGTGGCAGCCCTGTCTCGCGCGGTGCGCCGGCTGCCGGAGACGCTCCGCCCCGGGGATGTCATCGACCTGTCAGCACGTCCCGCGCCGACGCGTGGCGAGTTCTGCGTACGATGGTGGGAACGGGTGAAGGATGCGCCGCTTGTGCCTCGCGGCCCCGCATTGCAGCCGGGCAACGCCGATGGCGATGCGCTGCCCGATGTCGACGACCCGCTGCCGTTTACGCCCAACGAGCCGATTCGCTTCACGATCGAGCCGCTTGAGCCGCAGCAACTGACCCCCGAAACCGACGGCGTTCCTCCCGGCGCGACGTCGGCACGAACCGTCAAGCGGGTTAACTTCTGCGGGCCACGGCTGCAGGTGGCCGGCTGGGAGTCCGACCACGGCGAGCGATTCTCGACCGAACGCGGGCGTGGTTGGCAACGAGACTTGACGGCGAGCCACCGGCGCCGACAACGGGTGGCGGACTTGGCTGACACGTTTCTGTTCACTCGCACACATGACGTCTGGGAATGTGCGTTGCCCAACGGCCGCTACCGCGTCACGCTCTGCATTGGCGACGCCGGACACGAGCAACTCGGGCAGAACGTGACGCTCGAAGGCCAGCCACTGTGTCGTCATGTGGACACCGAAGCCGGCGCGTTCCTCGAGCGACAAGCCGACATCAGATTG
>JAGQPF010000151.1 GCA_020426845.1 Planctomycetales bacterium | reverse complement strand
TGTTAAGATGGAGCTTGGATTTGCCACCCGTTTGCCACCTGTTTGCCGCCTCCGGCCCCCATGGATCCGATGAACGAAGTCGACGCCATCCTGGCGAATCACCAAGTCAGCATCACCGAGGCGGGGCCCGAGTTGGCTGCGCGGGTGGAACGCTATCCGCGCGCCCCGCACGCAGAGATCGTCAAACAACTGAGCCATGTCAGTGGCTGGCGGTCCACCGTGACCATCGCCATGCAATGGGGCATGATCATCGCGGCTCTGCTGGCCGGAGCCTACTTTCCTTACTGGTGGGTCTATGTGTTGGGCGGGATCGTGATCGGCACCCGCATGCAGGCGATGGGTGTGCTGCTACACGAAGCAGCTCATTACGCGCTCTATCGCAACCGGACGCTCAACGACATCGTCGGCGATCTGACGGTTGCGTTCCCGATCGGCATGAGCATGACGCTCTACCGCAAGACCCATTTCCGCCACCACCGCTTCACCAATACGGACCAGGATCAAGACCTCGCCGCGCAGCGCGAGGAGGGGGAATGGTTCGAGTGGCCCAAGACCAAGGCCGGGTTGGCCTGGGCGATGATCCGCGCCTTGCTCGGAGTCAACACGCACAAAGCGTGGATCCTCTACAAGCACTGGGCGCCATGGAACAACCTCTTCAAACCCGTCGACGCAGACTTTCCGCTTCGCTCGCGAGTGCTTTATGTGCTGTCGGTGATCGTCATCTACGGGGTTGTCGGCTGGGGCATCCTGCACGACTGGAGGACGACCGTGGCGTTGTGCCTGATGTATGTCGTGCCGTCGATCACGTTGCTGAACTTCATCAATCGCATCCGCGCCACCGCCGAGCACGTGGGCACCGAGCAAACCCACGAGCTCAACGCCACTCGCACGGTGCTGCCGACGTTGTTCGAACGCATGACGATCGCTCCGCTCAACGTCAGCTACCATCTCGAGCACCATCTCTTCCCCTCGGTCCCCGCCTATCAGCTGCCGAAGCTGCACGCTCACTTGATGGAGGACCAAGAGTTTCGCGAGCACGCTCATCTGACCCATTCGTACATCGGATTCTTTCGCGAGGTCATGTCGCTGCCTCCGCACGCTGAGGCGTCCACCACCGCGAATGTCGAAAAGCAAGCCGACGACGATGAACATTGACGTGTCTCGGCATCGGGTGGCGGTCGCGTGCTTGGCCCTGCTCGTCATCTCGAATGAGTTCAACGCACCTTCGGCCGCTCGAGCCGACGAGCCTCTATTGCGGTTCCAGCAGTCGCAGCCGCACATGGGAACGCGGTTCGTGTTCACCCTCTACGCCGCCAACGCGCAGCAGGCAGGGAAAGCGCTGAGCGCAGTCGCTCGTCGCATCGAAGCCATCGAACAGCGCATGAGCGACTATCGCCCCGATAGCGAGATTCGGCGATTGGGGCATCGAGCCGCGGCGTGGCCGCCCGCCGAAACGCCCCAGGAGCCGCTGCCGACTCAACCGATCAGCGACGAACTGCGCACCGTGCTCACCGAGTCCCGACGCGTGGGCGAACGCTCTTGCGGCGCCTTCGACATCTCGATTGCCCCGCTCTCGGAGCTCTGGCGAATCAGCCGCCGGACCGGCGCCATGCCCGACCCCGCTGCGCATCGCCGCGCCCGCGAATGTGTCGGGCCAAGCCATTGGTCGCTGACGCCCGGGGGAGTCGTGATGAATCCCGGCGTCCGTTTCGATCTGGGAGGAATCGCCAAAGGGTACGCGCTCGATGAGTCGATTCGCGTGCTGCGCGAGCATGGGATTCAATCGGCATTGGTCGACGGCGGCGGCGATCTAGCCGCTAGCGATCCGCCGCCCGGCCGAGACGCATGGCGAATCGGCGTCGCACCGCTCCAGGCCGACGGGCGACCGGAGTGGGTGCTCGCCTTGGCGCGAGCCGCCGTGGCCACCTCCGGAGACGCCTGGCAATTCGTGACCATCGACGGCCGCCGCTACTCGCACGTCATTGACCCGCAAACCGGCTGGGGCGTCGAAGGGCGTCACAGCGCAACCGTCTATGCCCCGACCGGCATCGCCGCTGACGCCTGGGCCTCGGCCTTGTGCGTGCTCGGCCCGCAGCGCGGCATCAAATTGCTTCAAACCGAGCCCGGCGCCGAGGCGATTGTGACCACGTTGGTCGACGGCGCCCCGCAGCAATCGCAATCCGCTGGCTTCTCGCGTGTCGCCCAACGGCGCGAGCCAAGGTAATCCGAAGCGTTGGCGCGGGATGGAAGTGCCTCCAGGAGCGCTGGCGAAGGGCACTTGGACGCATCCCTCGCTTACGCTTCGGGTTACTTACGCGCTGGCGACGGGCACGTGAGCGCATCCCTCGCTTACGCTTCGGGTTACCTTACGCGCTGGCGACGGCGTTGCTGCGCTACACGGTCACTTTTTCGAGGTGCGGCTTGTTGCTGCCGTAAATGGAATGCTCCGCGGCCCAACGCTTCGTCGAGGCCATCAGCTTGGTGATCGTCGCGCAGTCCTCGGGTGATGGCAGAGCGTCGGACTCGGACATGTGGAACACCTTGTCCAGCGGGCGAGCTTGAAAACACTCGTCGAGAATCTCGAAGCGATTGGTCGGCACAAGGGATGGGTGGACGAACCCGCAGGCATGTGAGAGCTGCAGAATCTCCTTCCGCAGCGTGACCACGTAATTGGCCAAACGAGCGGCTTTGTGCGTCGGATCGAGCCCCTTGATCAGCCACTTGTTTTGCGTGGCGACGCCTGTCGGGCAGTGCCCGGAATGACACTTCTGCGCCTGGATGCAGCCGATCGCCAGCATCGGCTCGCGAGCGACGTAGACGGCGTCACAGCCCAGCGCCATGGCGGCCAACGCGCGTTCGGGGAAGCCGAGTTTCCCGGCGCCGAAGAACATGACCTGCTGGTGCAAGTTCTGCTTCACGAACTCGTCGTGCACGCGGGCAAACCCCAGCTTGAACGGCAGCGCCACATGGTCGGTGAACGTCAGCGGCGCCGCGCCGGTGCCGCCTTCGCCGCCGTCGATGGCGATGTAATCGACGCCCCGCCCGGTCGTTTTCATCTGAATCGCCAGATCGGTCCAGAACTCGAGCTCACCCACGGCCGATTTGATGCCGACGGGGCGTCCGGTCAGGTCGGCGAGTCGTTCAACAAAATCGAGCAGGCTGTCCACATCGTGGAACTCGCGATGCGACGAGGGACTGATGCAGTCCTTGCCCAACGGGATGCCGCGAATCTCGGCGATCTCCTTGGTGATCTTGGCCGCGGGCAGCACACCACCGCGCCCCGGCTTGGCGCCCTGGCTCAGTTTGATCTCGATCGCCCGCACATTGTGCCGTTCGACAGTGTCGACGAATCGGGACTCGTCAAAGCCGCCGTCCGCATTGCGACAACCGAAGTAGCCCGTGCCGATCTGCCAAATCAAGGCGCCGCCATGCGTATGATGCGGAGAGATGCCGCCCTCGCCCGTATTTTGCAACGACTCGGAAATTTGGCAGCCACGGTTGAGCGCCTCCACCGCCGGCGCGCTCAACGAGCCGAAGCTCATCGCCGACACGTTGATAATGGAGGGCAGACGAAACGCATGCTTGCGGCCGCGCGGGGCGCCCAGCACCTTCGCCGACGGAATGCGATAAAGGTCGTCATACCGCTCGTCCGAGGGCATCGCGTCGTTGATCGGAAACGGAGCGTGCTTGATGACGAGAAAATTCGGCGACTGCTCCAGGTCGTTGTCCGTGCCGAAGCCGAAGTAGTTGTTCTCTTTCTTGGACGACGCATAAACCCAGCGCCGCTCGTCCCGGCTGAACGGCCGTTCTTCATTGTTGCTGGTGACGATGTACTGGCGCAACTCGGGCCCGATCGCCTCGAGCCAATAGCGAAAGTGGCCAATGATCGGGAAGTTGCGAATGATCGCGTGCTTCTTCTGGAGCAGGTCGTAGCACACCCAGATCGCCAACACACCGAACACGACAGCCGGCACAATCCAAGGACTCATGCGTTTCCTCAGCCAAATGAGATGAATCGGCGCGATGAAATCAGGGGTTTTCAACGGCCTTCTATAAAATCGGACGCGAACCGCAGCCCGGACGGCCCAAACCGACCACAGCGGCGGCGCCCGCTCGGAAGTGGCAGGAACTGTATCGGTTATACCAGTGGCGACTTTCGCAACTTGCCCCGGGGCCCGCCTATTTGCCCGAACCTGCTGGAGTCGTTATGCTTACATCGACCCCACAACTGTCCAATCGGCAATCAGCAAAAGGAGTTCCCCCCATGAGCGACACCTCGAAAACCGGATCGTCCGAGCAGCCCAAGAGCGGCACCAGCCGGCGCGACTTCATTCGCGCCTCGTCCGCCATTGTCGCGGGCGCCGCCGCCACGACGGGAACGATTTCGGTTGCTCGTGGCGCCAATGCGTTCGGCAGCGACACGATCAAGATCGGT
>JAGQPF010000019.1 GCA_020426845.1 Planctomycetales bacterium | reverse complement strand
CGCTGCATGCGGCGATGGAACGCTCGGTAGACCACGCCCATGCCCCCTTCCCCGAGCTGATCGAGAATCACGTACTGCCCGAGCACGAGTTGATCGGCCTCGCCTTGCTCAATGCGAAAGAGCTGATAGGGCGTCAGCTTGCCGTGCTGAATCAGCTCTTCGACGACGTGCGTGGAGTCCGCGTCGCGGTGACGCCGCCGATAGGTTTCGAACTCGCCAGTGCTCACCAGTCCGAGAAAAGCGAGGCGATCGCCAAGCTCATCGAGCGAAATATCGCCGTGATTGCCGAGCGTCGACTCCCCGGCCGGATCGGGAAGCGCTGCGATCAGCGCGCTGTGCTCCTCGCCTAGCAGCTCCAGATAACGCCAGCGCGGCAGCACGGTTCCTTGCTCACGTCGATAGTGCAAGTCCAACTCGAGCAGTTCCTTGAGCAGCGCTGACTGGTGGTCGGCAAGTGACGACTCCAGGTTCAAGAACGCCGGCAGGCTGGGCTCGTGCCCCGCTGTCCAGGCCGCCTCAAATCGGTCGCAGACATCGTCAATGCGATCTCGAATCGCGACTGACAGTTCCGCTTCAGCTGCTCGATCTTCCATCGCAAACCCTGCCTAGCGGCCGACCGCGCCCCCACTCCGCACGCGATCGTAGTTTAGCAGCCTGTCGAACAAGACCCAACCGGCAATCGGAACAGCGAACCTGGGCAAGAACGCCAAAAGGGTGAGGACTCTCGTCCCCACCCTGTCGTGCCTGGCGGCGTATGTTGGCTTAGCGGCCGAGGTGAACTTCCGGCTGCGACGGATCGAGATAACCGTAGCTGGTGCCGGAGACAATGCCGCCGTTGCGGTGGACAGCCGGCCCGCCGACGTGGTACTCGGCGCCGCGGGGAACCTGAGCCGTGATGAAGCCGCCCGCGGCAAGCTCCCGAGTGCCCAGAGTTCGTCCGTTGGAGACAATGGAGACCGTGATCGCTCCGCGATGGTGGTTGTAGAAAGTGACCTGAAACTTGCCGCCGTCGCGATAGTTCACCGCGAGCGGCTCGTCGTCCTCGTGGTGGTGAATGTGTCGTGGCTTGCCGAAGGCGCCACTCAGGCGAATCGTCCGCTGGCTCGACTCGCAGGTTCCCCGCATCGTGACGCCGCTCAACATTCGCCCGTCGGCAGTTTGCGTGGCGGGGCCGACCAGCGAATAGGACTGCCCTTCCAGAACATGGGCGTGGTGTTGGGCGCCGGGTCGCAGCCGATACTGGCTGCCGGCGATCGTCAGCGTCACGCTGTACTCGAGGTCATTCACGAAGTCGACTGGAATCTGACGTCGCGACTCGCGGATTGGCTCAACGATCGTCGGCTCCACGAACGTCGGCTCATTCGGCTCGACGATGCTCGGCCCAACCGGTCGCCAAGGGCTCCACGGACCGATTTGGACCATCGGCTGTTGAGGCGTTTCGATCGGCCTCCAAGGGCTCCATTGCCCCACTTGAACCACGGTCTGCCGAGGCGCCTCGACCGGCTGCCAGGGGCTCCAGGCGCCGATTTGCATCACGCCGTACTGGTGGGTCGTGACATGGTTGTGACCGTGGTCACCGGCGCGGACGTTGGCGGGCAAAGCGAACAGCAGCAGAGCGAACACGGTGACGAATTGCGAACGGGTCATGGCAAAAACTCCATTTTCGGGGTTTGGATCGGCTTTCTGAGTCGTTTCAGAGCGGCCATTGCCGTCTGACACCTCTGGCTCGCAATCCCCGCTCGTCACCCGCCAACAAAATTCGAATTTCTTTGTCAGCTCTGCACGGGCGGGGGCGCCCATGTTGTCGTGGCACAGGCTGCCAGCCTGTGAGCGTTGCGCAGCTCTGCACGGGCGGGGGCGCGGCTACTTGAATGGCTGCCGTTTTCACCGTTTGGTAGAATGAAGAGGCCTGCCTGCTGGGAAAGCCTCCACGCTACCTTCCCCTTCCCCCTTAATCCTTCTCTCCGGAGAGGCCAGGATGCCCACACCTCGCCCGATTTCTCGACGTACCTTGCTGCGTGCTTCCGGTGCTGCCGTCGCGCTTCCGTTTCTGGAGGCGATGGCCCCGCGCACGGCTCGAGCTGCGGATGGCGAAGCTTCAATCCCCACGCGGATTGCCTTCTTCTACGTGCCGAACGGTGTGCATATGCCGGCGTGGCGCCCGGAAGGCGAAGAGTTGGCAGAGTTGCCGCCGACCCTGAAGTCGTTGGAGCCGGTCAAGGATCGAGTCGTGGTGGTCAGCAACACGGCCGCCGCTCATTGCAAAGGCCGTGGCGGGTCGCATGAGCCCACCGGCGGCGGCTATCTCATCGGCGATAAGTGCAAGCATTCGGAAGTGCCCGAAGTGGCCAACGCCTCAGTCGATCAAGTTGCGGCGCGCGAAGTCGGTTTGGACTCGCCAGCGCCGTCGCTCACGTTGGGCATCGATCCGGGCAGCCGCGGCGATCATGGCTACAGCGGCACCTACATGTCCAACATCTCCTGGCGAAGCCGTTCGACGCCGTCGACGTTGGAGCTCAACCCCAAGCAGCTCTACGACCGACTGTTTCGCGGACAACAAGTTTCGCAGCCCGATTGGAGCAAGCGCCAAGAGAAGAAACAACAACAGCCCGACTCGCCCGCGGCGAGCGTGCTGGATTTGGTCCGCGACCAAGTCAAAGATCTGCAGCGTGGCTTGGGCTACTCCGATCAACAGCGTCTGCAAGAGTACCTGGAGGGCCTGCGCAACGTCGAACGCCGCGTCGCGCAGGCGAACAGCGACGGCGAAGGCCATCATGCCGCCGGCCTGGGCGACGACCCGCTGGCCAACCACGACGATCCGCGGCTGCCGAAGCTGATCATCCCCGACGGGCGAGGAATCCCGCCGACGTACTCCGATCACGTCAACCTGATGCTGGACATCCTGACGCTCGCTTTTCAAACCGACCAGACTCGCATTGCGACGTTCATGTTCTCCTACGAGAAGTCCGGTCGAGCGTACAAAGAGATCGACGTGTCCGGATCACATCACGGCATGTCGCACCACCAGCAGGACCCCGAGAAGCATGCGGCGCTGACACGCATCAACACGCTGCACATGGAGCTCTTCGCGCGGATGCTGCAACGCATGGCCGACATCCGCGAGGGAAGCGGCACGTTGCTCGATCACGTCATGATCTCCTACGGATCAGGGATTAGCGACGGCAACCGGCACAACAACGACGACTTGCCGTTGCTGGTGGCCGGTGGCGGCGGCGGACGAGTGCGAGGCGGACGCCACGTGAAGTTGGAACAAAAGACGCCGATCTGCAACCTGTGGCTGGAGATGTTGGCGGCGGCCGGCGTCGAGCGCAGCCAGTTCGGCGACAGCACGGCCAAACTGAGCCTGTCGTGATCCGATGACCCCCACTCGCCGAATTCGCCGCATCCGCCGCATTTGCCAACGCCACTCCAGCCGCTTGCTGCGCATCACCCTCTGCGGTGTCGCGTTGCTCGGCGCGGCTTTGTCTCCCGTCGCGCTCGCTCAACCCGGCAAGGAGAAAGATCCGCTCTCTTGGGATCGCAGCGTTCAGCGACTGTTCCGCTCCCACTGCTACCGCTGCCATAACCCGGACGAAGATTCGGGCGGCATCGACTTGGCCAGCGACGTGGATCCGCGCCTGATTCTGGCTCATCGCGACAAGTGGCAGCAGGTGGACGAAGCGCTGCGGTCGGGCATGATGCCGCCCAAGGACGCATCGCCCCGGCTCGATGACGCCAGTCGCGAGTTGATGCTGAAGTACTTGGATGAGACGATCAACAAGATCGACTGCGAGCACCTCGACGATCCTGGCCCGCCGCCACTGAGGCGACTGAACCGCACCGAATATGACAACGCCATTGAGGATCTGACGGGGCTCCGTTTGCAGATCGCCGAAGAGACGTTCTCGCCCGACGCGACGAGTTTTGGTTTCGACAACATCGGCCCGGCACTCAGCTTCACGCCCGTGCAGGTCGAGCAGTATCATGCGGCCGCGCGAGCCGTCGTGAAGGCGGTCACGTCGTCCCGCGTCGACGCTCCGCAACTGTATGCGAAGCTGTTCGGCGAGCACTCGCCACAGGACGAGACTCCGATCGAAACGGTGAGGCAGCTGACACAACGCTGGTGCGACGCCGCCTTTCGCCGCCCCGCCGGCTCGGCAATCGTCGACAAACTGCTGGCGATCTACGAACAGAGCCGAGCGGCCAAAGAGAGCCACGAGTTGGCCATGGGCCACGTGTTGACGGGCATTCTCATGTCGCCGCAATTCTTGATCCGCATCGAGCAGAATCGGGGCGAGACACCCTACCGAGTCGATGATTATGAACTGGCGAGCCGGCTCAGTTTCTTTCTCTGGTCGCGACCGCCCGACGCGCAATTGCTGGAGCTCGCCGCTGCCGGAAAACTTGGCGAGCCCGAAGTGCTCGCGAGGGAGACTCGGCGAATGTTGCGCGACGCCAAGAGCAACGCGCTAGTCAAGAATTTCTTTGGCCAGTGGCTCGGGCTGCGAACGCTCGAAACCCACGTGGTCGACGCGGACGCTCTTCCCGAATTCAACAACGAACTCAGGCGATCGATGATCGCCGAAACCGACGCCTTCCTCGCCGCGTTGATTGTGGAAGATCGGCCGATCACCGAGCTCATCGACGCCGACTACACCTTTGTCGACCAGCGGTTGGCGCAGTTCTACGGCCTGACGGAGGCGACGGTTTCCTCGGACGGGCCTCCCGTTCGCATCGCGTTGAAGGATCGCCAGCGCGGCGGCATTTTGACCTCCGCGGCATTGCTCACACTGTTGGCCGACCCCAATCGCACCAACATTCCGCGGCGGGGCAACTATATCGCGGATCGAATTCTTGGCATGGCGCCTCCCCCGCCTCCGCCCAATGTGCCGGAACTCGAAGTGGCTCGCGACGGCAAGCCGGTGCCGTTGCGTGAGCTGTTTGAAAAGCACCGAGCTCAAGCGGCCTGTGCCAGTTGCCACGCTCGCATCGATCCGTTCGGCTTCAGTCTCGAGCAGTTCGACGCCATCGGACGCTGGCGAACAACCGACGCGGGGCAGCCGATCGATGCCTCGGGAGTCTTGCCCGACGGCGAGTCGTTGAACGGGATCGTCAGCCTCAAGGACCTGCTGATAAGCCGCAAGGAGGAGTTCGGCCGCAGCATGGCGAAGAATCTGCTGATCTACGCGCTCGGCCGAGGCCCCGAGTTCGGTGATCCATGCGTCATCGACGACATGGCTCAAGCCGGCGCCGAGCACGATTGGAAGTTCAGCGAGCTTGTGTTGACCATCGTCAACAGCCGGCCATTCCTGTATCGCCGCAACCCGGATTAACGACGCTCACGCCATGCGACAATTTGCGGAAGCCGCAATCGTTCATGCGCGCGAAGTGCATGGCAGCGCCATCACACTTCATCATCAGGCGCTGGACACCGTCGATCGCATTCTCGCCGCGGAGCGACAGGCGGGCGCCTCCGAACGCGGCTCGTTAGCGCTCTGTTATGGCAGTTGGCTGGGCGAAGTCGCCGTGACTGAGCTGGAAGGCCGCTGGGTGGGTCTGCACGAGCCGCACCCGCCCCGGCTGGCCATCGGCCGCTCGCTGTGCAGCCCGATCGAAGCTGTCGATCGCTTGCTGGCGGGAGTCGACGAAACGAGTTTGACACAGCGGTTCGCGCAGCTCACGGAGTGGCGAGCGGAGCACGATCAACAACATCATGCTGTGGAGCAGAATCGAGAAGCCTGGCAGCAGCTGGCTGGCGATCCGGGCTTTGCCCAAGTCTCAATGGATGACACGATGCATTGCGCGACCCATTGGGACCGTGACTCCGCACTGGCGGCTATCGACCCCTGGCTCGCCGAACGATCGCTGAACCAGCCCAAGCTGCTGTGTCTGGCGGCCGGGGGCGGAACGCATGGCCTGCTCCACGCGATGGCGGGCTTCGACGTGACGGTCGTTGACTTCAGCGAGCGAATGCTCGAAATCGACCGGCAACTCGCCCAGCAGTGCAACATCCACATGGAGACGTTGCAGGCAAGCATGGATGACCTGAGCGGGCTTGCCGACCAGTCGTTCGACTGCGTGCTCCAACCCGTTAGCACCTGCTACCTTCCCGAATTGGATGGCCTGTTCGCCGAGGTGGCTCGCGTGCTGAGGCCGCGCGGCATGTATATCTCACAACACAAACATCCGGTCTCTCTGCAGGCCAGTGGGCGCTACGATCACGGCGGCTACCAGTTGCTGCACGCGGCCATCGGTGAGACAACCGTGACGCGGGATGGCAGTTCGAGCGGCGGTGACTCGCATCTCGAGGCGGGCACGGTCGAGTTCATTCATTCGCTGGAGGCGATCCTCGGAGGCATCTGCCGCAGCGGCCTGACCATCACCGCGTTTGAGGAGCCTTGCCGCGCCGACCGCTGGGCGCCCGTCGGTTCGCCGGCACACCGCGCTTGCTTCGCGCCTCCCTATTTTAAGGTAAAAGCCACCAAGCCTCCTGCCTGACGTCGCATCGGCGACGAGCGCGTGAATAGAATAGAAACCTTGCCCTCATCTCCGTTTGCATTTTTTCAACCAGCCGTCCACCGAATCCATCCACCACGAATTTCTTCCACCGATTTCGCTCGAGTGCAATATGATTGGCTTTCCCTCTCGCCGGCTCCCCAACCAACTCACTTGTCGACTCGCTTGCCTGCTGATCATGTCGATGGCGTTTGTTCCCGCTCGAGGCAAGGCGGACGACGCATGGCGTGAATGGCGAGGCGACGGCCAGGGACACAGCAACGCCAAGGATGTTCCGTTCCGCTGGAGCGAGAGCGATGTGGCGTGGAGAACGCCGATCGAGGGACTGGGATGGTCCACTCCGGTCGTCGCCAACGGCAAGGTTTGGCTCACCACCGCCGTCGACACGCGATCCAGCAAGGAGGAAGCGGACCGTCGGCGGAAGCAGACGACCAATTCCCAGCCACTCATCTTCTCCTCACGGGTCAGCTATCGAGCCGTGTGCATCGATCTGGCGACGGGAAAGATCCAGAAGGATCTCGAACTGTTCGCGGAAGAGGAGCCCCAGTTCATTCAGATCGACAACTCGTACGCAACCCCTTCGCCCGTGCTGGAAGGCGCGATGCTGTATTGTCACTTCGGCGCCGGCGGCATGGTCGCTCTGAACACGGAGACCGACGATGTGGTCTGGACCAACAAGTCGCTCAAGGTGCAGCACGAGAACGGCCCCGGCAGCTCGCCCGTGCTCTGGAAAGATCTGCTGATCGTGCACTGCGACGGGATCGACCAGCAGTACATCGTCGCCCTGAACAAGAGCGACGGAAAGATCGCTTGGAAGACGGCGCGCACGGGCGAGTTGAACGAGAACCCACAGCTTCGCAAGTCGTACGCAACCCCGCTGATTGTGGAAATTGACGGCAAGCCGCAACTGATCTCGCCCGCCGCCGATTGGCTCTATGGCTACGACCCGGCCAACGGCAAGGAGCTGTGGAAGCTCGCCTACGGGAAGCTGGGATTCTCGAACTCGGCGCGCCCGGTGGCGGGACACGGCTTGATCTACATCTGCACAGGGTTTATGCAGTCCCAGTTGTTGGCCGTGAAGGCGCCAAGCAACGGTCAGCCAGCCGAGATCGCCTGGAAGTACGACAAACAGGTGCCGGCCGTTTCCTCGCCCGTGCTGGTCGGCGACGAGCTGTACTTCGCCTCGGGCAACGGCATTGTCAGCTGCCTGGATGCCAAGTCCGGCAAGGTGCACTGGACGCAGCGCGTCGGCACGCGAATCTGGGCCTCGCCGATCTTTGCGGACGGGCGCCTATATTTCCTGGACCAAAAGGGCGCCGCCACCGTGATCGCTCCGGGCACCACGTACCGCGAGCTAGCGACCAACCAGGTCGACGGACGCATTCAGACGGCCGCCGTGGCCGTCGACGGCGCGCTGCTGCTACGCACGGACCAGGCGCTGTACCGCGTGAGCAACTGACCCAGTTTGGCCTCTTGCGGGGCTTTTGCGCTTGTGATGCGCAAGTGCGAACGCGCGTGCGCGACGCAATTCCACGGGCTCGCGCCCGTGGCTAACGTCTGTCGCCCCTGCGGGGCTTGTGCGCTTGTGATGCGCAAATGCGAACGCGCGTGCGACGCGATTCCACGGGCTCGCGCCCGTGGCTAACGTCTGTCGCCCCTTCGGGGCTTGTGCGCTTGTGATGCGCAAAGGCGAACGCGCGTGCGACGCGACTCCACGGGCTCGCGCCCGTGGCTAACGTCTGTCGCCCCTTCGGGGCTTGTGCGCTTGTGATGCGCAACGGCGAACGCGCGTGCGACGCGACTCCACGGGCTCGCGCCCGT
>JAGQPF010000150.1 GCA_020426845.1 Planctomycetales bacterium | reverse complement strand
GCACGTCTCGCCGACGACAACGCCCGTGCCATGGTCGATGAAGAAGTGCGGTCCGATGCGAGCGCCCGGATGGATGTCGATGCCGGTCTCCTTGTGCGCCCATTCGGTCATCATGCGAGGGATGAACGGCACCCCCAGCAGATGCAGCTCATGCGCGATGCGGTAGACGGTGATCGCCTCCAGGCCCGGATAGCAGAATACGACCTCGTCCACGTTCTTGCAGGCGGGGTCCCCGTCATAGGCCGCCTGGACGTCGGTCGCCAGTGTCTCGCGCAGCGCCGGCAGACGCTCGAGAAACGCAAGCGTCATGGCCTGTCCTTTGGCTTCGAAGTCGATGCAATCCTGCTCGGACAAGACGGCGCCACGCACTTCGTGCCGCAGCGCCCGGGCGATCTGCGTCGTGAGCTTGTCGTGCAGACCGTCGATCAGCACGCCCACGTAGTAGGTGACGTTGCCAATGTGCAGGTTCTCGCGACGGCGGTAGCCGGGATAGAGTATCTCTTTCAGGTCGTCGAGGATCTCGATGACGACGTCGTAGTTCGGCAGCGGGCAATGTCCGAGATGGTTGATCCCCTTGCCCTTCTGGTAAGTCGCGACGATGCGTTCGGTGAGTTGCGGGAGCTCTTCTTTTTTGCGCAGATCGGAGGCCATGAAAGTGTCCTGGTTGGGGTCCAATGGCGAGCGGCCTCGGGCCGGCGCAAGTCCGGTGCGGAAGGCCACGGCGCGACGCTCGGAGATTGAGGGTGGCGAGCGTCGATGGGGAGCAGCAGGAGTCGTCCCGGTGGATGACTGCACCTCAACCCTTGACTGGGGATCGGGTGGCGGCGACGCGATTGCGGCAGCAACCAACCCGTTGGGGATTGACGAGCGCAATCAGGACCGCACTCGACGGTCCGGGACAACACGCGGACGGTTCCGGCCTCGCTAGGCCGGACCGGTACAGACGCACCAGGCCCCGAGCGGATAGGGGGGCCGCGTTTGAGCGTTGCGGGTCATGGGGCTGCACATTGGTGAAATCATGACGGTTACACCAGGGGTGTCGGTGTATGGTAGGCGTCGCGCCACGCGCAGGCAAGGCGCCGCGTCGCCGGGAGCTTTGCGGCATCGCACCCAAGTTGGGTCCGTTTTTTCTTCGGGCTGCGCCGCCGGAATGTTGAGCAGAAGCGGCGCCGCAAGAGCCTTCTCCGCGACCGCTGCAATCGGCAAGGTTTCCCTGCGTTACGGGTCAATCGTGGAGACACGATGGAAGTGACCACCGTTTTCGCTGGCGATCGCGGCCAGGCCGAGCGTGTCGTCGTCGGAGTTGGCGATGCCGATGGCGTGAATGACCGATCCGGGCACCTTGATGCGGTCGTCGTCGAGCCAGCGATTCTCCCGGCGGACATCGGCGGCCAGGTCGCCGAACGCGCCCGCGCCGATCAGGTAGACGGCGTCGGCTCGCAGCTCGAGCGCCGACTTGATGGCGGCAAAACTATCGGGAAACTGCACGAGCCGCAACGAGTCGAGCCATTGTGACAGGTTGGCGGCACTGTCTTCCTGCGCCGAGTGCATGCCGTCGACGCTAACCACCGCCGGCCGGCTGCCATCACAAGCGATGACCTGGAAGCGTTGGCCGGATTGAAGCAACGCCACGCCCGCGAGCACTTCTCGTTTCGCTCGGCCCCACGCGGGCCCCGCCATGGAAAGCGAGTTGTCCAGCACAAAGACGAACCGCTGCCCGCGCGCCTCGACGCCCGAAAACGTCGCGCCGGCCCACTGAGCGCCCCGAGTGGCGTGTCCCAGAGCGCCCGCCACCACCGAGTCGCCGCCCGAGTTGGCCAGCAAGGCCAGCGGGTTGCCGATGAATTGATCCGGCACTCGAGGGACCGCCAATGGCGCATACTCCGTCGGCTTTCCAACCGGCTGGTCGAAGTGATCCCATTGATTCGGCGCGATCCGCGACGTCGCGATGTCGATCGGCAACTCACGCAGCGACTCCGAGGCCCGCGCTTCCACGACGCTCAGCGTCAGCGACGGCTCATCGGCGAAACGGTCAAGCGGCATGGTCGCCAGCGCCAGCCCGATCAATGCGCACAGATGAAACACGGCGCCGCTGACGAGCGCTCGCTTGAGGCCGCGCGGCGGTCGAGACACGCGTGGTGTTGGCTCGATCGCGGCGAATTCCGGCGCGCGGATTGGCGAGGGGTAGGCGTGCGGTGTGTGCGGCAACTTCCACCGGCTGGCGCGCCGAAGTTGCGCTTCCACGCGTTCCGGCGTCAGCTCGGGGATCTTTTTGGGCTGCCGATGCATCGCTGACTCAACGCTGAACTCGCGAGAACTGCTGATCCCGCGGGTTGGGGATGAACCGAAACGTGCCGCCGTTCTCCTCCGCCAACGGCCGGAGAATCGCAATCGCCGCGTGACTATGAAAGCCGATGGTGTGGATCGGGATCAACGCCTGCCGTGGCCCGTCCCCGGTCTGCACTTGGTTGAAGGCGCGCAGCATGGAGGCCGTCTGGTCGTGAAACTCCCCGTCACTAAGCATGAAGATCGCGTCCGGCTCGAGCTTCAGAGCGATTTGCATGGCCGTCGCAGGAAGTGTGTCGTTGCCGAAGCTGATGCTGGAGATCCAGCGTTTCAGTTTAGTTCGGTTCTGGTCGGTCGCCGGCAGCAAATCCTCCTGGACTCGATTCGTGAACATCGGCTGCGTCTGCGCATCGAAGAAGATCACATAGAACGACTGGCGGTCGCTCAATCTGCCCACCGACTCCAACAGCTCTCGGCAAGCGAGCACCCAACGCCTGCCGCTCATCGAACGCGAACTGTCCACGACGAAGACAAACCGCTTGCCGCCAGCGCGAATGCCGAAAAACTCGGCTCCGTAGTCGCCGCGTTCACCCTGCCCCGCCGTCGCAGCAGTCGTCTCGCCCGCACTGCCTCCCCCTCCGCCAGTCCCGTTGCCGGCGAGCATCGCCACAACCTCGCCTGCCGGTGATCGCCGAGGAGCCAGCGGCTCGAGACGCTCGACGAGCGAGTCGTCCAACGGCCCGACGGCAACCTGCGACAGCCGCGCAGCCGATGCGGTGGAACTCGTGGAAGAATCGTCGAGCGACTGCGTCAGTTGAACTGGGGCCGTCGGAGACTCCAACAACACCTCGTCAGCCGTTGCCATGGTCAGTTCGGGCCCGGTCGCGGGCGACTCCAACGCCAACCAGCAGTTTCCGATCGCCAGCACCCCCAGCAAGTGGAAAAGCATGCTCACCACCGGCGCTCGCACCGCGCCCCAGACCCAGCCATGTGGTGAAGCGCCGACCCGCAATTGCACCGGCGGCGGGGGCGGCGACGGCAGATGAGGTGAGCGATGTTGAGGCAACGGCGGCGGTGGCGGCGCCGGCGAGCAGGGCGAGTTGGGGGAATGGATCGCCATCGTGTGCCATTAAGGGGAGCCACCGATTGGTAGTTGGGTCCTTTTCAACAGGTCGCGCTGAGGTCGCGCTAGGGCTGCGCTGAAGCCGTTGAAAAACACAGGTTCATTGTGGGGGCTTAATCCCCCATCGTCAAACGAACGCGCCGATTCCGGGAGGCCGTTGGATCCGGGTTGTTGCATTTCCGCCAGATTCCTATACTCCGCCGCCTTGTACCGCCGGCTCAAACCCCCGAATTGCCATGTGCCGACCGAGTTTCCCTACCCGTTGGGGCGCCCCCACCGCATACACACTCCAATTAAGCCTGGTGCTGCTAGCCTGCCTGTCGACGACGAGCACCTCGGGACAGCAGCCCGAGGGGCCTCCGGCGCCGACAGCCCAGGCGACTCGACCCGCCACGCCGAGTACGCCGAGCTCCGCCACGCAGAGTGCGCCGAGCTCCGCCACGCCGAGCTCGTTGCCGAGTTCCGCCGGGCAGATTTGGCGCGAGTACGACATCGCCCCCTATACCTCCCGGCTTACCGGCGACGCTCCGCAGCAGGTGGTGGTCGACTGGGTGCTGACCGAAACCGGCACGCAGCTATGGTTCGGCGAGCCGCTGGGAGTGTTGAGCGCGTCGCGGGACAAGCTGCGGGTCTACCACACCCCGCAGGTGCAAACTCGGGTAGCGGCCATCGTACAGCGACTGATTGCCAGCGTGACGCAAACCGAGGCGGTGCAATTAAAGCTGTGCACGATCGCCAATCCCAACTGGCGGACCAAAGCGTTGCGAATGCTGCAGCCCGTGCCGGTTCAATCGCCGGGAGTCGATGCGTGGCTGCTTACCAAAGAGGATGCCGCGCAGCTGATTGGCGAGCTCAGTCGCCGCATGGACTATCGCGAGCACTCATCAACGGAGTTCCAGGTTCCGATGGGGCAGCCCCGCACCGTCTCCAAGGTCACGCCACGGACCTATGTTCGCTCGGTGCAGCCCAACTCGGTGTTTGGAGTTTCCCCCGTGCACGGGACCATTCAAGAGGGCTACACGCTGAGCGTTTCGCCGCTGCTCACGGCCGACGGGCTCAATGTCGACGCGGTGGTTCGTTGCGAAGTGGAGCAAGTCGAGCGACTGGTCGGCATCCCGATCGACGCCGCGGGTGGAACCCAGCGGTTGCAGATCGAAGTGCCTCAGCTCGTCAGTTGGAAGCTCAACGAGCGATTCATCTGGCGGAAGGACCAGGTGCTGTTGCTCAGCTGCGGCGTCGTGGCGCAGCCCGGGCCCGAGCGTGCCGGGATGCTGGCTCGGCTGCCGTTGCCGCTGCCCAAGGGCGGCGCCGGTCGCGCCGATGCGTTGCTGTTTGTGGAAGTCGCCGCCGCGGGAGGCTTGCTCCCATCGCCCGGATCCGCGACGGCGGCGGGCTTCGGCTCGCTGCCACGCTGACCGAGTTGACCGCCGAGCTGACCGAGTTGACCGAGCTGCGGCTCCGTCGAGCACCAATCGCTTGGCGAACCACGAGCAGTCCACCGGGCCTCACGAGGATCGCCTGCGATGGAGCCCCGCCCCAATTCATGATTGCGTCGCCCCGCCCTGCCCCCGCTCACCACGTGTGGGTTCCGAGGTAAAATACTGGCCGGCGATTGTCGAATCTTGGCCTTTGCTGTGGAACCGGCGCAGCAGGCTCCACCGTCCGGTCAATCGCCGAGCGGTTCAACGGCCTTTGGATTTTATGAGAACGGAACACACATGTCGCAACTCGACAACTCCGAGCGAGTCGTCATTACGGGCATGGGATTGGTCAGCCCGATCGGCAACACGCTCCAGGATGTCTGGGAGTCATTGAGCGAGCAGCGGAGCGGCGTGGAGCGGATTCAGTCGCTTCCGGCCGAGGGGCTGCCCACGAGCATCGCCGCCGAAGCGCGCGGCTTTGCGGGCGACATGGACGACTTCGGCGAGTTGGACAAGGAGACCAAACGCGCGATCAAGAAGGGCACCAAGATGATGTGCCGAGAGATCGCGATGGGAGTGGCCGCTGCGCAGCACGCGTTGCTGTCAGCCAGCCTCACTCCCGAAAAACGGGATCCCCAGCGGACCGGCGTGGTCTATGGGTCCGACTACATCATGACGCTCCCGCAAGAGTTCGCCGATGGCGTGCGCAAATGCCTCGACGAGAACCAGGAGTTTCAGTACGACCGGTGGGCCGAAGAGGGACTGCCGAAAGTCGACCCGCTGTGGCTGCTGAAATACCTGCCCAACATGCCGGCGAGTCACATTGCGATCTACAACGATCTGCGAGGGCCGAACAACTCGATCACGCTTCGCGAATCGGGCTCGAACTTGGCAATTGGCGAGGCTTACTGCACCATTGCGCGCGGCAGCGCGGATGCGATTGTGGCGGGCGCCACGGGCACGCGAGTGCACCCGTTTCGCACGGTGCACGTGGCCTTGCAAGAGGAGCTGGCGACGGGCGAGGACGCGCATGCGGCAAGTCGGCCATTTGATCTGAATCGCACCGGCATGGTGCTGGGCGAGGGCGCGGGCGCGGTGGTCCTCGAGCGGCTGGACCACGCGTTGGCACGCGGCGCCGAGATCCTCGGCGAGATCGTCGGCCACGCCTCCTCGACCGTGATGCTGCCAACCGGCGAAGCACAATGCGGCCGAGCGCTGGCGAATGTGTTGCGACAGTCCCTGCAGAATGCCGGCCTGATGGCGGGACAACTGGGACACATCCACGCTCATGGCCTGTCCACCCGACAAGGCGACGTGGAGGAGGCGCAGGCGATTGCCGATGTCGCTGGCTCGGGCGTCCCGGTGGCGGCCGGCAAGAGCTACTTCGGGAACCTCGGCGCAGGCGGCGGCGTCGTGGAACTGATCTGCAGTGTGCTGGCCATGAAGCACAACCGCATGTTTCCTCTGCTCAACTACACCACGAGGGATCCGGCCTGTCCGATTCGTGCCGCCGAGGCGGACGAGGACCCGGGCGACTGCTTTGTCAACATTAACGTGACGCCACAGGGACAGGCGGCGGCGGTGGTGGTCAAACGCTACGACGGTTAAGTGAGGAGGCCGTTGAAAACGGGCGTCGTGATTTGCCATCAATTGCCGCTCGGGGAGGCGGCGGCGTGTTGACAGGTTTGTGCCAACTAGTTTAAGTTACCGGAATTCGGAAGCGGTGACGTTTTCGACTGGACCGTTTTGTCATGCGACCTTGCCCGTCAAGGATTCGCCGAACGAGCGAGATCAGCGCCCATGCGATAATCGAGGTCGTTTTAGCGAACCAGCGGCTGTTGGGACTGTCCTTGGGGATTCCCGGCCGCCGTAGCGGCAGTTGACGATAATTGCCGCCGACAGGTGCGTTATGGCTCCCGTCGGCGGCGTTTTTTGTTGATTTTTGTAGTGAATTGAAGTGAGTTTGCAGCCATTCGGGGCAACTGCCCTCGGCAGGGTTGGCGAGCTGCGGTTCAGGGAATGACATCCTTCCGACGCGGGATTAAGAGACTGTTCCTTGAGGTTGGGCCCGGGAGGCCGTCGAAAAACAGCTTTTACGGCAATCGAACCAGCACTTTCCAGCGAGATGATCGCTGTTTTGACTGCCAGCGGGGTGTTTTTTAACAGCTAGAGTGCATGTTTGCCGGGCCGTTTGCCGACAAGGGAAGTTTCCGCGCCTGCCGCAATGCCAGGGATCCGGATTCCCATTCGGAAAGATATTGATGAATCCAAATGACATTCTTCGCATCGTCGACTCGCTCCATCGGGAGAAGAATATCGACCCTGCCATCGTTTTTCACGCCATTGAGGCCGCGTTGGTCTCAGCCGCGAAAAAACAATATGGCGAGGAGTCGGATATCTCGGTGAAGATCCGCCAGGAGGACGGCGCGATTCAGGCCTCCTGCAATGGCGAAGAACTGGATCCGGAAGAGATGATCGGGCGCATCGGCGCTCAGACGGCGAAGCAGGTTATTATTCAAAAAATTCGCGAGGCCGAACGGGACTCGTTGATCGACGAGTTTCAAGAGCAAGTCAACCAGCTCGTGACGGGCGTCGTGC
Organism: Planctomycetales bacterium; assembly: GCA_020426845.1. GTDB lineage: Bacteria > Planctomycetota > Planctomycetia > Pirellulales > Pirellulaceae > JAGQPF01. The sequence continues at coordinate 29,816 of JAGQPF010000150.1, read as the reverse complement.
AACGCAATGAAGGCGGCGCCACCACCGTGTCGCTCGGCAACATCGAAGCGTTGCTGCCTCGCAGCGAGCAGATTCCCGGCGACTCCCACCACCCCGGGCAACGAGTGCGAGCCGTGGTGTACGAGGTCCGTCCGCAGGGCAGCCGAGTCAAGGTGATTCTGAGCCGCAAGAGCCCGCACTTTGTGCGACGGTTGTTCGAGCAAGAGATTCCCGAGATCAATGAGCACGTAATCTCGATCAATGCCATGAGCCGCGAGCCCGGCTACCGCAGCAAAGTCGCGGTCAGCAGCACGGACCAGCGGGTCGACTGCGTCGGCGCCTGCGTCGGCGTGCGAGGCAATCGCATTAAGAACATCATCGACGAGCTCGGCGGTTCGGAGCGCATCGACATCGTCCGCTGGAGCGATGATCCGGAGGTGCTGATCCCCAACGCGCTGCAGCCGGCCGAGGTCGACCAAGTGCTGCTGTGCGACATGATCGGCCGCGCGATCGTGCTGGTTCGCGAGGACCAGCTGCCGTTGGCCATCGGCCGTCGCGGCCAGAATGTGCGGCTCGCCAGCAAACTCTGCGGGTGGGACATCGAGATCATGACTCCCGATGAGCTCGAGGAGCAAATCGAGCGTGCGGTGACGGGCTTCAGCAGCCTGGATGGTGTCGATGAAGAAGTCGCCCAGCGGCTTGTGGAACAAGGATACTTGTCGTATGACGACCTCTCGGTGATCGAGCCGGAAGCGCTGATGGAGCTTTCCGATTTGACTCCCGAGCAGGTGGACGCGATCGTTGAGCTTGCGGAAGAGCGGGCTCAGGAGGCGGAAATTGCCGCTCAAGAGGAATTGAAGCGACAGCGAGAGCAGGAACGGCAAGAGGGCAACGAGGGCCCCGGCCCAAGTTGACCGGCGCGAGGCCGAGGGCCGTGGCGGCAATTGCCGCCGGACCGTGGCCGCTGATGGAAAGCGCTGACTTGGTGGAGCTTGACACCATGACATGACCCTAACTCGAGGCCGGCAGGCATAGGTCCGGCCCCAAGGAGCGACGCAAGAGTGCCGATTCGTATTTACGCACTTGCAAAAGAACTGAAAATGGACAGCAAGGACCTGGTCGATGTCTGCACCAAGGCAGGCATCACCGGCAAGGGGTCCGCGTTGGCCAGCTTGGATGACGACGAAGTCACGAAGGTGAAATCGTTTTTGGAGGGCCCGAAGAGCGCTCCCAAGCCTGCTGCGCCCGCCCCCGCAGCTCCCGAGCGCCCGACGCGCTCCGCGGCGCCCGAGCGAGAGAAGATCCGCGTGATCGGCCGGCCGCGCCGCGATGCCGGTTCGGACCAAGAATTCGAGACTTCGCTGGAACCGGCTGCCGAGTTGCCGGTGGAGCCCGTTGAGCCGGCTCCCGTCGTCGCCGAGGCGCCGGACGCCGCTCCCGTGGAGGTCGAGGATGAGGCAAAGCCTCGCCGGGCCCCGCTCTCGGTCGGCAAGTCCAAGCCGCGCGAGCCCGAGCCGGCGGTGGCGGAAGATGTGGCGGTTGCCGCGCACGTCGCCCCCGTCGCCGAGCCGGTCGATCCCGGTGCGCCGATGCGATATGGCCAAGACCCCGCAGCTCCGATGCGGACCGACTCGCCGCCGCCCGAGCCGAAGAAGCCGAAGCCGAAGGTGCAGCCGAAACGCCGAGCTCCGGTGATTCACCTGCCCAAGATGCCGAAGGTCGAGCAGCCACAACCGGCGGCGCCCGCTCAAGCGGTTCCCTCGCAAAAGCCCAAAGTAAGGCTCACTCGCGAGGACTATCAGAAACAAAATCTGGCCGAGCTGGAGCAAGCGGCGCAGCCCGCAGCTGCCGTCAACACCGGCGATGTCAGCGACCTTCGCCGCAAGAAGGAGAAGGGCAAGAAGGGCAAGGGCGAGCAAGACACCGATCTGGCCGGAATGACCGGCCGACAAGGGCGCCAACAGCGGCGTTCAACTCGCAAGCGCCGACCCGACTCCGAAGACTTCGAGGGCCGCACCTTCAAGACGTTGCGGCACACCGGACGCAATACGGCCCTGCCCCGCAAGGGCAATATGGTGGTCGAACTGCCCTGCACCGTCCGTAGCTTCTCGGAGGCGACCGGCGTGACCGTCGGAAATGTCGTCAAGACGCTGTTGATGCAAATGCAAGTGCAAGCCAACATCAACGCCCAGCTGGATGACGAGACGGCCGAGCTGCTCGCCGCCGCCATGAATTTGGATGTCGAGTTCAAGCGGCCCGAGACGGCGGAGGATCAGTTGTTGGCCGCCTATCTCGAGCCGGATGACGAGCAGGACTTGCAGCCGCGGCCGCCGATTGTCACCTTCCTTGGCCACGTCGACCACGGCAAGACTTCGTTGCTGGACTACCTGATCGGCATCAATGTGGTCTCCGGCGAGGCGGGCGGCATCACGCAACACATTCGCGCTTACCAAGTTGAGACGCCCAGCGGCGGCAAGGTCTCCTTCGTCGACACGCCCGGCCACGCCGCGTTCACCGAGATGCGGGCGCGCGGGGCCAATGTCACCGACATCGTCGTGTTGGTGATTGCCGCCGACGACGGCATCATGCCTCAGACCGAGGAGGCGATCAGCCATGCGAAGGCGGCCGGCGTGCCAATCGTGGTGGCCTGCAACAAGATCGACTTGCCGGGCGCCGATCCCAGCCGGGTCATGACACAGATGACCCAGTATGAACTGATCCCCGTTGAATGGGGCGGCGAAATCGAGGTCGTCAAGACCAGCGCCATCACCGGCGAGGGCATGGACGACCTGCTCGACACCTTGCTGACGATCGCCGAATTGCATGAATTTCGCGCCAATCCGGACCGCGACGCGACAGGCACCTGCATCGAGGCTCAGCAAGAGCCCGGCCGCGGCGTGGTCGCCAAGCTGGTCGTTCGCAACGGCACGCTGCGAGTCGGCGACAACATCGTTTGCGGCTCCACCTACGGCCGCGTCAAGGCGATGTTCGACACGCTGGACGCCCGCCAACGCGTCGAGGAAGCGGGCCCGAGCATGCCGGTCAACCTGACGGGCTTCGACACGCCACCGGAGGCCGGCGACACGTTTTATGTCGTCGAGGATATCGCCACCGCTCGAGAGATCGCCGCACAGCGCGCGACGCAATCCCGCGACACGCGACTGTCCGGCAGCACGACGAAAGTTTCGTTCATCGACTTCCAGAAGGCGCTGGAGGAGGGACGGCTGGGTCAAGCGAGCGAGGTCTCCGAGCTGAACTTGATCGTTCGCGCCGACGTCCGCGGCTCGGTGGAGGCGATCGCCAAGGAGCTGGAGAAGTTCGAGCACCCCGAGGTGCGGATTCGCCTGCTGCAGACCAGCGTCGGTGGCATCACGGTCGGCGACGTGCAGCTCGCCCACGCCTCCAACGCCGTCGTCGTCGGGTTCAACGTCATCCCCGACGAGGCCGCTCGCGGCCTGGCCGACGAGTTGGGCGTCGAAATCCGCCGCTACGACATCATTTACAAGCTGACGGACGACATCAAGGCGATGGTGGAAGGCAAGCTCAAGCCCGAGGAGCGGGTGATCGAGCTCGGCCGCGCCGTGGTCAAGGAGGTCTTCAGCATCAGCCGCGTCGGCGTCGTCGCCGGCTGCTACGTGATCCAGGGCACCATTGAACGTGGCTGCCGAATCCGAGTCAACCGAGACGGCCGCACGATCGGCGATTACCCGCTGGACTCGCTGCGGCGCATCAAGGACGACGTCAAGGAGGTGCCGCGAGGCATGGAGTGCGGCATCAAGTTGGAGAAATTCAACGACATCAAGCGGGACGATCTGCTGGAGGCCTACAAGATCGAGGAGGTTGCGCGGACGTTGTGAGCGGGTTCGTCGCCGGCCCGTGCCGCACTGACCGGCTTCCCGCCGCTCCCTCCCTTCCCTCCTCCCACTGATCGTCCCGTCCGTCGTCCTCTCCAAGTGACCGACTCATGTCATCTCGTCGAGTGCTTAAGGCCGCCGAGGCCATCCGCGAGGTGGTCAGCATGGCCATCCTCACCGACCTGCGCGATCCCCGGATCCAGCATGTCACGGTCACCTTTGTCGAAGTCAGCGGTGACATGCGGCAAGCGAAGGTCCGGGTGTCCGTGATGGGGGACGAGTCGCAACAGCAATTGACGCTGCGGGGCCTGCAGAACGCCGCAGGCTACCTCCAACAAAAGGTCGCCAACCGAATCGACACTCGCTACACCCCCAAGCTGAAATTCGAGCTCGACAAGGGCGTCAAGCACGCCCTGGAAGTGCATCGCATCTTGGAGGAGGTGCTGCCCAAGGAGCGATCGGAGGCCGCGGGACCGCTGGAAGCTGAAGGCCAACTGGATGCCGAGCGAGGCCAGGCGGAAGAGACGAGCCCGGCGGCCCCGGACGCGGACGACCCCGGCGAAGGACACCAAGGGGCAAGCGACTAACGATTTGGCGAGCTGACAGGATGGCAGCGACGCCCCACCTCAACGCCAGCACCCGAACTGGGCGGAAACGGTTGCTCCCCCCAAAATACGAATCATACTGTTCCCTCCATCTCCCGACTGGCGATCCCCTCGCCCCGGCCGAGCTGGACTTTCCGCAATTCGATTAGGACGACTCAACTGGAGCTGCCCGCATCTCGGAAGTGTCCGCCTGTTTTCGCAATGGGCAGCCAACGGCCAGCCCGCCCGATGGCGGCATCGCAAATGCGCGAGTGCTCCCGCTTGAGTCACCGTTAGACCGCTTGAATGTCGCCTCCGCCCTCGGAGCCGAATCGGAATTCCCTATGAGCACGCAACGCGCCGCATTGCTGACCAAGGCCCACAAGGTCCTCAAAAAACATTACAAGCCGGTGGCGCCCGCCTCCAGCTACTCGGTGCTGGAGCACATGCTGTACGCCTGCTGCCTCGAGGGCGCGAAGCACGAGGCGGCCGAGGAGGCTTACGCCATCCTCCAGCAAAAGTACTTCGATTGGAATGAGGTTCGAGTCACGGCGATCGGCGAGCTCACCGAGGTGTTGAGCGCCCTGCCCGACCCCGCCGCGGCGGCGAAACGGGTGCGTGGCGTGCTGCAGTCTCTGTTTGAGCAGTACTACTCGTTCGACCTGGAGCCGCTTCGCAAACAGAACCAGGGCAAATCGATCAAGGAGCTTTCGCAGCACCGGCGGATCACCCCGTTCGTCGTCAATTACCTGGTGCAGTGCGGCTTCGGCGGACACTCCATCCCGCTCAGCGACGGCTCTTTCGAGGTGCTCTACATCATCGGCGCCATCTCCGAAAAGGATTGGAAAGAGCGCAAGGCGCCGGGCCTGGAACGCACTATTCCCAAGAAGCAAGGCGTTGAGTTCGGATCGCTGCTGCACCAACTGGGGACCGATTACAACGCCTCAAGGCATTCCACACGCGTCCGGGCGATCCTGCTGGAGATCGCCCCCGATTGCAAGGACCGACTTCCCAAACGCGGCGGCAAACGCGAGGACGAGCTGACCGAGAAGCCGGACACAACCAAGGCGGCCAAAGCCAAGTCGTCCAAACCAGCCAAGCCGGAGACTGCCGCTCCCAGTGAGAAGGCGGTCAAGAAAGCGACCAAGAAGGCCGCCGCCAAAACCGAGCCCCCGGCCAAAACGGCCAAGCCCAAGCCGGAGAAGGAAACAACGGCCGCCAAAAAGACGACCAAGAAGACCACCAAGGCGTCAGCTGCCAAGCCGGGCAAAGCCTCGAAGTCGACCAAGAAGGGCACGGCGAAAAAGTCGCCCACCTCGCGGCTAGCCAAACGCAAGCCGCGCTAGCGCCGAGCTGCGTCGGCGGAGGCACGGCGCGTAGTATGGGCGTCCTCGCGCGTAGCATGGGCGTCCTCGCGCGTAGCATGGGCGTCCTCGCCCGTGCAGGACTACGCAGCACCTCCGCGCCGGCCGATGCAAGCATGTTGCATGGCGGCTGCTCGCCGCGCACGGGCGAGGACGCCCATGCTACGGACGCTTGATCATGACGGCTGCTCGGTGCTAGGCGTCAATCCTTGCCGACGTGCTTGATCTTCTCGTAGTAGCGTTCAAAGGCGCCGTCTTTGAAGAAGTCGGGACTGTTGTCCTGATCGTGGCACATGATGCACTGCTCCTTGGCTCTCGCGTAGGGCAGTTGCAGCTGCTTGCGGGCCTCCTGCTGGTCCGCCTCGCTCACATTGAGGTCGCCGTTCTCGATGTCCACGTGCCGCTGGCCGGGGCCATGGCAGTTTTCGCAGCCGTTCTGCTTCAAGTGAGCCGTGGATTCGAGGCTCGCGTAGCCGCTCACATAGGGAGTGTAATCCTGTGGCGCCCAGCCGGTCACATGGCAGCTCAGACACTCGGGATCGAAGTGTCGCTGGATGCCGGCTCGCTCCTTCGGATTGACGATGGAGTCGGTTGCATGCGCGTGTCCCGTCGTGGCCCACTTCTTGAACGCCTTGCTGTGGCAATCCTTGCAGGCCTCGGAGCCAACGAACTTGTTGCCGCTAAAGTGTGGCACTTCGATTGCCCCCAGCTGCTTGAGTCCGCGCTCCTTGAGCTCGGCCTGGTAGTCTCGCAACACCTTGAGCATCTCGGGTGAGTCCTCAAAGCGATCGTCCAGCGGAACTCGCTGGTAACGCACTTGCGGCTTGGAGTCATACAGCGCGAGCACGCCAGCGTACATTGCCTTGTTGCCCGCCTGAATCATCATCGTCACCTTGTCCTTGGCGACTTGGATTCGTTCGGGAAGCTGCTCGGGCTCGCCGAGGCCCGTGGTCACGACCAGATGAAAGTGCGGAAAACGCCGAGCGATCTCTCGCGACTCGTTGACGCTCGCGTGCGCCATGAGCACATAGAAGTTGCAGTTCTGCGCCGAGAGCTTGGTCCAGGCGTCCTTGAGTCCTGCGTCGACCGAACGCCACTCGACACCGGGGTTGTTCTTCAGCGATTTGATCTCTTCGTCGCCCAGCACGGCCGTGATTCCGATCCGCAGGCCGCCCGCCTCAAGCACACGATGGGTGGGCGTGCTGGAGATCACCGAGACGTTGCTGCAAATGAACGGATACGGCGACTCCGGCGAATTCAGCATGGGGAAGGCCAGCTCGCCGGACGAAAGCATCAGGTCGTCGGCGCCATAGGTGACAGCCTTGTAGTCGAGCTTGAACAGCGCCTCGGTGGTCCACTTGAACTTGGACTCGGCCTGGGGGCCAGGGCGGCGCACCTGGCCGCCGACGTCGAGCGGCACCAAGGTCCAGCCCCGCGAGCGGAGATCTTTGAAGAGCGTGTGGCGCCGCGCCATGCCGCCTTTCTGGTTCGCCAAGCCGGTGCAGCCGCAAGGCTCGAGATAGCCATGTTGCTGGCCGGTGATGGCGAACGCGAGCTTGGGCTTGCCCCAGTCGACAAACAGCGGCTCGCGCTGCTTCGCCTGCTCGGCGACCTCGCCCTCGGGCGCAGGCTGAGTCAGTCCGGCCGGGGCGGCGCCGGGCGACACCTGGGTTGGAGGCCCGACAGGTCCGCCCGCAGTCCGCTTTGGATCCAGCAAGGCCACCGTCGCGCGCCCCCGAGGGGCGCGAGTGGACTCGGTGGATGGAGTTGAATCGATGATCGGAGCGGGCGCGGGCGTGATCACCGGCGCCAGCGGCGGTCCCTCTCCCTCGTCCACCAGCGACTCAAGTGACACATCGGAGTCACTTGTGCCGCGACTGGGGCAACCAGCCGCCATGACGGCAATTGCCGCCATCAGCGTCGCCAGGATGAATCGGTGCGTCGCCGCCATGCTTCCTGCTCCGTCAATTCACCGCAAACTGAACCTTGAACTGCAACTCTTTCGCAACCGGGTGGCCGGTGCGCATGCGCACCACGCCGAACTCGGAATTGGCTCCCCCCAGCATCGTCGCCGGCGGGCCGTCCGGCTTCAGGCTCACCTTGATGGGAATGGTCCACGTGGAGGCCGCGGGGTCCTTGACCGGCAGCACCTCAACGGCCAGAGAATCCGCGGGCTTGATTTCGTCGATCTCCAGCTTGACCTGCTCGCGATGGTCGCCTTTCACAATCACATACAGCGTCGTCTCCCGTCCGCGACTACGATCCAAGACTCCCCACCGCACGACGCCGGACTCCGTGTGGTAGTCACGGCCGCCCAAGATGCTGACCTCGCTCTCCACCTTCGCCGTGATCGGCACGTAAAAGTTGTTCTCGCCCGCCATGTCCAGCGCAATGTGCATGTTCTGCGAGGATGTGCCCACCGGCAACCCCGGCTCGATCTTGATGACGAATCGCTTGCCGCTGAGGTGGCGCGGGTCCTCGAACTGCTTCACGTCGACAACCTCGACCGTAAAGAAATCCTTGAGCTCGGCGTTGGTAAACTCGACCTTTTGGATCTCCGGGAACTCGGGCTCGATGCTAAACATGGTGACCACCGACGTCGCGCCGGTCTCCACCGAGACGTTGTTGACCTGCAGGCTATCGGGCACCAGCGAGAGGACGTTTTGCACGTACCCTTGCACTTCGAGGCGAAGGACGGGCTGGTCGGGATGGTTGGTGCGAATCTCGGCAGTCTGAAAGTAGGTCGGGTTGGGCGCGTTGGCCTCCCACTTCAAGTTGATCTCGGTGGTCTCGGAGGGTTTGAGCACCAAGTGCTCGTCGGTGTCATCGCCGAGCGGCTCGCCCGGCAGCTCCTCGGCTCCCCGTGGCTTGGTCTTGGACATGCTCGCCACGGTGCAGGTGCACGACGACTCACCCACCCAAATCTCGACCGGCACGTCGCCGATATTCTTGAGCACGAAGGCGTGCTCCATTTTGGTGCCTTGCTGCATGCGGCCGAAATTGAAAGTGCTGCCATTGATCGCAATGATCCGTTGGTTCGCCTCTTCGCCGACTGCGGCGGCGCCGGTGTTGTAGGGCACGAATAATTCGACCCCCTGGAACTCCTTCCAGGCGCGCACGCCTCCTACGCCACCACCCACCAACAATGCCATCAAGGCCACAATCCAACTTTTCACGGCTTACTCCTGTTCCTCGCGTTGAGGAACGACAGACAAATTGACCATCGACCAGCCGATGCCGCAAACTTTGCCCGAATGGTGCAATTTGTGATGCTTCGGACGGCTGTCATCAACCCCAAGGCCTCTACTTTAACAGGCGGTTTCGCCGCCAACTCGTAATTACGGGCTCTCCACATCTCCACTTTTCCGGCTCGCCCGCTCATTCATCGCCGACTGCGCCGTCGCCCCCGGCTCCGCGGCTCGCGCATCTTCACTATTACGAATGTCCAGCATGGCTTGTTCAGCCGAAATCTGCCCATCGGGGCTCGGCAGCATCACCCGGTCCAAACGCTGCTCCACATGCGGGTGCTGGGCGTTCCAATCCAGCGCCGCCCTGGCCAGCAACGCCGCGGCCTGCCTTGAGGACGCGTCTCCAAAGTGGAGAGCCCAGGCGTATGCCGCCTGCGCCGGCCCCCGTGGGGAAAGTTCGGCGGCTCGAGCGTAGCAACGCACGGCCTCGCTCCAATGGTCTCGGTCGGCGCCGAACTTCGAGGCGATCAGGCGCCAGCGGCCGACCTCTTCCCACAGTCCTCGATTGCGGCGGTCTCGCGCGATCGCTTCGTCAAAAAGCTGCCAAGTGGCGGCATCGTAGCGTTGGTCCTGGAGTCGCGATTGTGCCTGCAACAGCCAGGGGGATGCGTCCCGGGGATCGGCTTGTTGAGCCGCTTGCAGACAGGCCTCCGCTTCTGCGGCGGAACGGGCCTCCGGGAGCCTCGCCATCGCAGTTCGGGCCGCAAGGATCGGCGACAAGGTCGTGAGTTGCACGGCGCCGGCAATCAGCAGCAGAACCGCGAAGGCGGCGGCGGGTTGCTGCCAGCGAACCACGCGACTTGGCGCGCCGCTCGTGGCCAGCGTGCCCAGCAAGAGCACGGATTGCATCACGCCCCAGAAACTGACTCCGCCCGCCGCGAGCAGGTTGAGCAACGCAACTCCCCAACAAATTCCGGCAAGTCGCGCGAGCGGAGGCAGACCCGCAATGTCTTCCGGTGAGTTTGTTCGCCAAGCAAACCGAGCGACGAGCAGGCCGAGTCCCCCCGCCGCGATCGACAGCGGCACGATTCCCCAGCGATCCTGAGGCAAGCCGAACGCCAGTGACACAAACCAGCCGATGACCAGTCCCGCCACCGCCGCCTTCCAGCTATGCGTTGTGCTGCCGTTTGGCGCCTCGTCACCCGTCATCGGCGATGCCTTGACGGCGCCGACGAAGACCAGCGACCAGCCGGCCAGCATCAGCAGAGCCGCGGGAACGCCCCCCGTCGACGCCAACTCGAGCACAAAATTGTGCGGGTCGGCGATCAGCTCGGAGGCATGCGGCAGTTGCACGGCGCCATAGTAATCTTGAAAATTGCCGCTGCCGCAACCCGTCAGCGCATGGTCTCGCACGATCTCCAGCGTCGCCAGCCAGTACTGCGTTCGGTAACTAAGCGACAGCGCCGCCTCGGTCAGCACTTCCTTGTCGAGAGCTCCCGACAAGATGCCGCCAATCAGCAGAGCGGCCAGCGCTGCCACGGCAATTAGCGGCAGCCTCCAGGACCGAGTCTGACGCTCTCCGGCATCGCCCTTGGCGCCGATCAAAATCGAGATGAGCCAGCCGGCTCCGCCCGCGGTCACGGCAAGCAGAGCGGTGCGGCTCTTGGTCAGCACGAGACAGGCGCCCATCGCCAACGCCAAGCCAGCCAGCGCCCGCGAACGCGTGCGACAAGAAGTGGTCACTGCGAGTCCCGCTGCCATGAGCAGCCACGGCGCCAACACGCCCGCCAGCGAGTTGGCCAGCGCGAAGGTCGCGTAGGGCTCGGTGCTATGCAACAGCCGATTCTCAAACTGAATGCGAGAGGGAGAGTTGGGAGTCGGGTCAACTCCGACTGCAGACATTTGCCGCGCCTTCTCCTCCTCGGAGTTGGATTCGTACTGTCGCGCCAAGGCGGGCATTGTGACGAAGTACTGGACGACGCCGTGCAGAGCCAAGCCGGCCGTCAGCGCGACAAGCAGCCAGGCCAGCGTGTGGCGTTGGATTCGCGATTGCGCGACCTGTCGCAGCGCGACGACGCAGGCGGCGGCGCCCAGCCAGTAGCCAGCCATATTCATGCCCGCTCGAGCGTTGGCTGCGCCAGCGTTGTAAGCGGCCGACGCGGCCATCGCCACACAGCCACACAACAACAGCAGATCGGAGCGATGCAGATGGAACACCAGCGCGCGACGTTGCAGCGCCGCCGTCGCCGCGACAGCCATCAACCAGAGCAGCCAGCCGACCGACCAGACCAGATGCCCGCCTTCTCCCCCTGCTTCACTCGGCACAATCGGCCCGGCGGCGAGCAGGGCGATGGCCGCCGGAAACATCCAGCCAGCCGGCGGCTCGGCCGTCGTCGCCTGCCGACTCTTGTTGAGCCCGCTGCGCGGGTCACGGCCGGTCGGGCCTCCATCGCAGGCGCCCCTTGTGAGGCCCGGTGGACCGGTCTCCGCCGCGTCACTGGTCGGCCGAGAGTCGCGGGACGGTCGCGAGCGTTTGGCGGGACTCATGGTGAAGCGGAATTCCGGAACCTGGTTGTCTGGCTACTGCTCGCGCGTGCGGCGCGCGGCAGATTCCAGCAGATGGATCAGCAGCAACACGCAACCCACCAGCAGCAAGATGATTGCCGCGCCGAGCATGTCAACTCGCCGCAGCAGCAAGGCCGCAAGCCCGCAGGTGGCAGTGGTCAAGTAGATCGTCAGCACTGCCTGGGGCTTCGACATGCCGAGATCGACGAGCCGATGCGAAAAGTGGCACTTGTCCGCTTCAAACACGCTGCGGCCCTGGCGCCAACGAATCCACATCACGCTGAGCATGTCATAGAACGGCACAGCCATGACGCATAGTGGCGCCAAGATGGCGTGCTGGTCGTTGCTGTTGTAGCCCGTATAGGTCGCCATCAAGGTTGCGGCGCCGACGATGAAGCCAACGAAGTAGCTGCCCGCGTCGCCCATGAACAATCTCGCCGGCGGTCGGTTGTGCATCAGAAAGCCAAGCAGCGATCCGACGAGCACCAGCAGCAGGCCAGCCACAAACAGTTGCGGGGCGGTGGTGCTGCCGACAGCCGGAAACAGCAGGAAGACCGCGAGCATCGCGGAAGCGATGGCGGCGACGCCCGCCGACAGGCCGTCCATGTTGTCGAGCATGTTGAACGAATTGATCAATGCCGCAATCCACAACACCGACAACGCCGTGGTCAGCAGCGGAATGGGAATAAAGGCGGTCAGCGTCCAGCCTTGTCGAATGACGACCAGCGCGGAAACGGCGAATTGCACGGCGAGCCGCAGCTTCCAATTGAGTCCGCGACGGTCGTCGGCCAGGCCGAGCAGCATCAATGCGGTGGCTCCTCCCAGAAGCACCGCCACATCAAGCGCGCGATACCGAACGCCGTCGATGTGGGGGGCGAGAAATGTCGGCAACCATTGCGCAAGTTGATCTCGATCCAACAGGCTGATCCCCCCCACCGACAGAGCGAGCACGGAGACGACCCCCGCCCACACAGCAATGCCGCCGCCCAAGGGAGTCGGCGTGACATGGACCTTGCGGTGGTTGGGCTGGTCGAGCAGTCCCCACCGCACCGCCTGACGGCGAACGACAAAGCAGGTCAGAAATGAGACCAGAAAGGCGGGGCCGATGGTGCCCGCCAGCAGCCAGCCAATCTGTCCCAGCTCCATGCCGCGCCGCTCTAAGATGGAAGGAAGGATGAGTCGAGAAAGCAGTGAGAGGCGCGCCGCGACACAAGTCGCGGCCGGCGTTAAGACAATCAATTGTCCTCGGATTGTCCGCTTCGAATTGGCGAGCGGAGCCCGAGACAGCCAAGCCCCCTATTCTAACAGCCTGTTGAAAAAGACCCAACGGGCAATAGGGATTGCGTGCATCCTGCAGCAAAATACCCGAACGATTCACTGCCTGCCATACGCATGAGGAAATTCGATGGCGAAAGAAAAATCACGCTCGCAATCCACCGGACTCACTGCCGCTGCGAGCGGCTCCCAAGGGGACAAGCGTTGTGGTTTGTGCGGCAAGACAACCAATCTGATCGAGACGGAATGCTGCGGCAATTGGATTTGCGACGACGAGCACGAGTACAAGCTGTTTTCGTTCGACCGCAACAGTTGCTCACGAAATCATCGGCGTTTCACGCTCTGCGGATTTCACCACGACGAAGGGCACGAGGGCGATTGGAAGGAGTGCCCCAAGTGTCGCGAGGCATTCGACACGGAAGATTATGTGTATTACGGCACGAATGAATACAACTTCGAAGTTTTGGCGGATCCTCCGCAATTCGAGCCGACGAAGTGCAGCCAATGCGGCAGGACGATTGACCGGGCACGCGAGAACCACTCGATATCGGGCGACGACTATGTTTGTCAGGATTGCGCTGGCGACAAACTCGGCGACGTCGCGAATCTAGTGCGGTCCGGCTGGTACGCTGATTCCTCGGACTCGGACGACTTCGAGGAGCTTACCTTCGAGGAAGTCTTGCAGCAGCTGACACAAGAAGACGAGTGGCTGCCCGTCGACGCGATTCAAGCGGTTCAGGAGACTCCCGATCTTTACGTAGACGCGTTGATTCGCAGTATCGAGGATGCCACGGCGGCGAAGATCGCGGGAGAGGAGCCCTCTGGAGGAACGCACTTCCTGGCTTTGTTTCTGCTGACTGAATTGGAGGTCCAAAAGGCTTGGCCGGCAATTCTCGCCGCCATCTCCTTGCCGGGCGATGGCTCCTTTGAATTGTTCGGCGAAGCGCAAGTCGGCTATCTGGGGAGGATCCTCGCCTTTTTCCTTGCCGACCGAGTCGACGAACTTGAGGCCATTGTGCTCAATCGTGAGTTCAATGAACCTCTCCGCACCCAAGCTCCCGAGGTGTTCTTGTATTGGGTGCGAGACGAACGCATGACTCGCCAGGAGGCAGTGACGCATCTACTGCGCCTGCTGCGGATTGCCGTCGACACGGACGACGGGATTCTGGCATTTGCGGTGGTCTATGAACTGACGACGCTCGGGTCTCCCGAAATACTGCCCGAGATCCGGGAGGCGTTTGAGCGAGGCCTCATTGAAGAAAGTTTGCTCGAGTTGGATACCGTTGAGTGCACGTTAGATGGCACCGACGATTGCTTCCAAGACGCTCTGGAAGATTGTCCGCCCACTGGGATTCTGGACACGTTCGAAGCACTGGAGCATTGGTGCATTTTCGCGCCCGACTCAATGCCTGACGAAATGTTCGACGAAGACTACTATGAGCGAGCCTTCGAACTGCTCGCGAGGAACAACGCCGGCCCCATGCTGCAAAACCTAGACTTCGATGTCGACGACATGGAAAAATCCGGCATGTGGCGTATGCAAGTCGATGACATGGACATGTCCGCTCCCGGCAACATTCCGGGTTCGATTCCCGGTCCGATTCGCAACCAAGGCTTGCAAGTCGGCCGCAATGATCCGTGCCCGTGTGGCAGCGGAAAGAAGTTCAAGAAGTGTTGCGGCAAGTGAGAAATCAGCGCCAAGTTGTGTGCAGCCGAGTCGCTCATGTGTTCTGATGTCGTTGCCTGTTGAAAAACACCTGTTCCGGCAATCCGTGATCCGCAGGAGCCGATTCGCATGGCAACTACATCTGAATCGAAATTGGCCTCTACGTCGTACACCCACTGGGAGCCCTCCGGTTCGATTGACGCGATCGTGATTGGATCGGGGCTCGGCGGGCTGACGGCGGCGGCGATGCTGGCGCGAGAAGCGGGGCAGCGAGTGCTGGTGCTGGAACGGCATTACGTGCCCGGCGGCTACACGCATGCGTTTCATCGTCCCGGCTTCGAGTGGGATGTGGGGGTGCATTACATTGGCGAGGTCGGCGACCCCACGTCGCCCTTGCGGGCGATCTTCGACGATCTCTCCGAGGGCGAACTGCAATGGGCGCCGATGGAGGACGCCTATGACCGCATGATCTCTCCGCAAGGAACCTTTGAATACGTCAGCGATCGCCAGCGGCTTGAGCAGAATTTAGGAGAGCAGTTTCCTCGCCAGCGCGACAAGATCGCCCGTTACTTGCAAGCTGTCGATGATTGCGTCGGGTCGTCTCAAGGCTTTTTTGTCGAGAAGTGCCTGCCGGGCCCGCTGGCGTGGCTCGCCGGATGGCTGCTGCGGCGAAAGTTCTTGAAGTGGGCAAGCCGGACGACTGCCGAGGTCTTGAGCTCGCTGGAGTTGGACCCGGACTTGCGCGGCGTGTTGACAGGGCGCTGGCTGGACTATGGCCTGCCACCGGGTCAAAGCAGCTTCGGCATCCACGCAATTGTCGATCGGCACTACCAACGCGGCGGCAACTACCCGGTGGGAGGCGCGTCGCGGTTTGCGGCGACGCTAATCCCGTCCATACGCCGCGCTGGCGGAGAGGTCGTGATTCGCGCCCCCGTGCGGCAAATTCTGGTTGAGCGAGGTCGCGCCACGGGCGTGGTGATGGAGGACGGGCGCGAGCTCCGCGCGCGTCGAGTGATCAGCAACGCGGGCGTCCACAACACGTATCTGCGGCTGCTGCCCGACAGTGAGCAGGCCCAGTCGCTCGCCGCGCGCGCCCGCGTGCTCGCCCCCTCAATCCCGTACATGAATCTCTATCTGGGGCTCGACGCGGACGACCGGCAATTAGAGCTGCCCAACGGCAATCTCTGGGTGTATCCCGGCCCCGACCATGACAACAATCTGGCAGCGTTTCTCGCGGACTCGCAGGCGCCTTTTCCGCTGGTCTACATTTCCTTTCCGTCAGGAAAGGAGCCGACCTTTGCCGAGCGACATCCAGGGCACGCGACGATGCAGGCGCTCTGTCCCGCGGCTTACGATTGGTTCAAGCCATGGGAGCAGCTTGGCTCCGGGCGCCGCGGCGAGCAGTATGAGCAACTCAAGGAGCAGTTTGCCGAGCGACTGCGGGAGACGGTTGAACGTCAGGTGCCGCAAGTGCGTGGCCACATTCAGCACATCGAGTTGTCGACGCCGCTCACCAATCGCCACTTTGTCGGCTACGCCGTGGGCGAGCCCTATGGCCTGGCTCACACTCCGCAGCGTTTCCTCGAGCGCCGCCTGCTTCGGCCGCAGTCGCCGATTCGCGGTCTCTATCTGACGGGCCAGGACGTCACGACCATCAGCGTGGTCTGCGCGATGATCAGCGGGCTCGCCTGCGCCTCGGCGATTCTCGGCCGCAACCTGATGACCAAACTCGCGAAGCAACCCAAGTAAGCGCCGTTGAGTGGCACAGGCTGCCAGCCCGGGGTCGACGTGGCGCAGGCTGCCGGCCCGGGGTTGTCGTGGCACAGGCTGCCAGCCTGTGGGCGTCGTGGCACAGGCTGCCAGCCCGTGTTAACTCTCACTTCCCTTTATCCGCGGCGCGCAGTTGCTGCCTCAGCCGCTCTCGGCAGCGAGTGAGAAATTCGCGGCAGAGATCCGTGGCGTAGTCGGGGTAGGTCCAGGGGCGACTTCGCCACTCGCCGCGGTGGTAGTAGGTGGTGACCTCCGCCAGGATGCCATCGCGAAGATACAAGCGGTGGTCGCGATCCTTCGTCGTGGCCAGCACAAGTTTGGCTTCGGTGATGTAGCCCGGATCGATATTCAGTGGCCGCGGCTCGCCGGCGTTGTCGATCGTGAACTCCGCTTCCCAACGGTTCGACTCGAGCTTCCAATCGGGAAGGTCGGCCGCGTCGGCCAGTTCCGACAAGGCCCAGAATTGCTTGAGCAGGCCTTCGCCCATTTCGCGTTGGTAATAGTCCGTCTGCACGAACTCGAATCGCTCGCTTGTGCAGGCGATCGTTCGGCCGCTCGATTCCAACCGCTGCCGCGCCCACTCGAACGCGGACTCGTGCCGGCTGAACACGGCGTAAAAGGGCAGCACCAGTTTGTGTGGACGGAGCTCGCCCATCATCGCCTCCGCAAACGGCCTGTTTTCTACGGCCGGTTTTCCACGGCCTGCTAAGCCTCGTGCCCCGTCAACACCAAAACGTTGGGTTGGCCGCCGCCCCAAGCTCGTGGCTCGCCGCGACTTCGCGAGTTTTCCAACTCCAAAATTATGGCTTGACGGTCCACTAGTACGCTTTGGCGAAAATGGCCCGCCGCTTGGCTGGCTGCCCAGTGAATAGACACGTGCCCGGTTCGTCGTCCTGGTCCAGCGGGATGCAGCGTGTGGTGACTTTCAGGTCTTTCAACGCCTCCTCGACCTCGGGCACGTCGACCATATAGGCCTCGGCGAAGCCGCCGTGCAGTTCGGGTTTGTCGGGGTTCTCGGGAGTGAAGTACTCGCGGAATGCGTCGAGGTTGTCGAAGCGTTGGGTGTGTTCGTCGCGGTAGCTCAAGGCTTTCTGGAACAGGGCGTCTTGAATTTGCTGGAGTTGGCAGGCGACAGTCGCCACGAATTCGCCGCGGTCCATGCCTGATTTCTCGCCGGTGTCACGGCGTCCGACAAACACTTTGTTGGCGGCGATGTCGCGAGGGCCGACCTCCAGTCGCAGCGGCACGCCGCGTTTAATGTGGTGCCAAGCCTTTTCGCCGCCGCGAAGGTCGCGGTCATCCACCCTCACTCGCACCGGCGCACCGGCGTAATTCTGAGCCCGCAGCTCCTGGACGAGTTGATCGACGTATTCAAGCACCGCGGTGCGTTCTTCTTCCTTGCGATAAATCGGCAGCACAACGATCTGGGCGGGCGCGAGTCGAGGCGGCAGGATCAGGCCGTCATCATCGCCATGTGTCATGATCAGCGCGCCGATCAGTCGGGTGGAGACGCCCCAGGAAGTGGTCCAGGCGTAGACTTGCTCACCCTGTTGGTCCTGGAACTTGATCTCCTGCGCCTTGGAGAAGTTTTGCCCCAGGAAGTGGGATGTGCCGGCCTGCAACGCCTTGCGGTCCTGCATCATCGCCTCGATCGTCAACGTCGAGACGGCGCCGGGAAATCGCTCGGCCGCGGTCTTTTCACCTCGGACGACCGGCATCGCCATATACTCCTCGGCAAATTGGGAGTACACGTCGAGCATCAGGCGAGTCTCCTCCAGCGCCTCCTCCTTGGTGGCGTGGGCGGTGTGGCCCTCTTGCCACAGGAACTCGGCCGTCCGCAAGAACATCCGCGTCCGCATCTCCCAGCGGACGACGTTCGCCCACTGGTTGATCTTGATCGGCAGATCTCGATAGGACTCAATCCACTTGGCGTAGGTGGCGCCGATGATAGTCTCACTGGTGGGACGCACGATCAGCGGCTCGGTGAGCGGGCCGGCGGGCACCAGGCCGCCGTCGGGGCCGGGCTCTAGGCGATGATGCGTGACCACGGCGCACTCTTTCGCGAACCCTTCGACGTGTTCCGCCTCCTTTTCTAGGAAGCTCATCGGAATGAACAGGGGAAAGTACGCGTTTTCGTGTCCGGTGTCCTTGAACATTCCGTCCAGAGCCGACTGCATATTCTCCCAAATGCCCCACCCCCAGGGCTTGATCACCATGCAGCCGCGCACCGGCGAGTTCTCGGCCAAGTCGGCCGCTTTGATCACCTGCTGGTACCACTCGGGAAAGTCGTCGGCGCGAACGGGTTGAATGGCTGGTGGTCGAGCTGCATTGGCCATGAACGGCTTCCTCGTGACGAAGACTGCTGCGGAGATAGGAGATATTGCGGGTGGAGCGAAATGGACTGCGGTCGATCAAGTCAAGTCGGCCGAAACCGATGCGGCTTGGGGAAACGCCTTGGGAGGTCGATTTTTCGCGGATCGGGCATTGGTTTGCTCATTTAACGCGTCGAGAATCATTTCAGCAAGACAGGATGCCGCTCCTTCCACTTCAGAATGGGGCGCCGTAGAATCAGGGAATTCAGAACCCTTGGATTTTGCTGGCCCTCAAAGGCCCATCGGGGCCCCTTCAGGGCATGAGGCAGGGCAAGAGGTAACTGCAAGACGCAAGCGCAAGGGTATTGAGGCGACAGCGACGTGACTCGCAGATTTATCAATCAAATCGGGGAAGGGGAGAACGTTGATCAAGTTTTCCTCGCATCCGACAAACAGCTTCGCACGAACCGCAACGGCAATCTCTACTTGCAAGTGAGACTTTCGGACCGCTCAGGTTCGCTAGTGGCGATGCTGTGGAACGCCAACGAGCGAATTTATCGTAGTTTCGAAAACGGCGACTATGTCCGCGCCGTGGGCGCCACGCAGATCTACCAAGGCGGCCTGCAAATGATCGCCTCCAAGGTGGAGCGATCCAACACAAACGACATCGACGAATCGGACTTCGTCACGCTAGGCCGTCGGCAGCTGGATCAGCTGCTGAGCACCCTGGCCGACTCGCTGCGGCAGATTGAGACCCCTGCCCTGCGAGATTTGGCCGAGTGTTTTCTGATGGACGAAACGCTGATGAAAAAGTTCGCCACCGCGCCGGCGGGGGTGAAACTTCATCATGCCTATCAGGGCGGATTGTTGCAGCACGTCGTCAAAGTCATGCGACTCTGCGATTTGATCGCCCCCGAATATCCGGATGTGGACGGCGAGCTGTTGCGGCTGGGGGCCTTCCTGCATGACTTGGGAAAAGTGGACGAGCTGGTTTACGATCGCGAGCTCGGCTATAGCGACGAAGGCCAGATGCTCGGCCATGTCATCCTGGGCGTGAGCTTGCTGGAGCGCAAGATTGCCGAAGTGGAGCATCACACGCAAGAGGCGTTCCCGGCCGAAGTGGCAATGCGGCTCAAGCACATGATCCTGAGCCACCACGGGACGCTGGAATTCGGCAGCCCCAAGGTGCCGATGACGCTGGAGGCGATGGTTCTGCACTATGCGGACACACTCGACTCCAAACTGTTTGCCGCGGAACAGCTAATCCGCGACGATGCGAACTCCGACAGCGCGTGGACACCCTACCACCAGCCGACGGGACGCAAATTGTACAAACCGAGCCTGCGCGGGGCGTCCGTTCCTCAAGGGGACGACAGTTCGCCCGCGCCGACGGCGGACGCCGACACTGCGGCCGATGCCGCCGACGCGGCCAAGGCTTGAATCCGGAGTGGAGCGACTCGCGACCCGTAGCCCGCACCTAGACCGACGGTTGCCGCCCATCCGGTTAGGAGACCGGCCGCAGGCGAGCCTTGCTTTTGCTGCCTGCCGGTCTGATCAACGGTGCCAAGAGGCCGTTGAAAGACACCTGATCCGGCAATCGACACCATGTTTTTTTCGCAGAGCGACAGCGATTTCGATTGCCGGCTGGGTCCTTTATCAACGAGCTGCTAGCCCACGCCCGCATCTCGCTCATCGCCTCACCCCAAACAGCGGAACAGAATCCATTCAAGCACCGAATGGGTTGGCAGTCGCCGCCATGCGGTGCGACTGCGCCGCGTCGCGGTCGCACTTCGCTTGGCGGCCATTGACTGCAATCACCTACGAAGACACCCATACATAGAGCGATTCGACACTTCCCGAGCAGTTCGAAAAGGCGCCGCGTCCAGTTTGACAGCGGCACGCCGGGGAGCATGGCGATTCGCCACGATTTGAAAGTTACGAATGAATCAACCTGAACACGAACACGAACACGAACACGAACACGAACAGACCGATCCGCGCGAGGGCCAGCCGTTGCCTGATGGCGACGCGGAGATGTCTGCCGCACCCGAAGGCGCGTTGAATGACGCGGACGCGGACGCGGACTCCACTGCCGGGGAGTCGCAAGCTGCGCCCGCCGATCTCGGCGACGGACCGAACACTGCGGATGACGAGGCGAATTCCGCCGCCGAATTGAACACGGCCTCGATGGCAGCAAGCACGGACGACGTCGAGGCAAACCCGCCCGTTGATGTGACGGACGAGCCAAACACCGATGTCGAGCCAAACACGGATGTCGAGCCAAACACCGATGTCGAGCCAAACGTCATGGCCGACGCCAATGGCGGGGCCGACGCCGATGGCGAGCCAAGCGCCGTGGCCGACGCCAACGTCATGGCCGACGCCGATGTCGAGCCAAGCGCCGTGGCCGACGCCGATGTCGAGCCAAGCGCCGTGGCCGACACCGCCGTCGAGCCGACCGCCGACTCCGACGCCGATGTCGAGCCAACTGCCGCCAGTGAAGTGGACGCGGTTGTCGATGAGGACTTGGTGGACTTCCGGCAGTTGCAGAAGGACCTCGTGGCGCTGGTGATGAGCGACGGGTACCAGCCGCTGAAGCCCAAGCAGTTGGCCAAGAAGTTGGGCTTGGAGGCGGACCATCGCAAGGTCGTGCGGAAGGCGCTCAAGCGGTTGCACAAGCGGGGGCGGATTTCCTTCGGCAAGAATCACCTCGTTGGTCCGCCGACACCGGCGACGACGACGCCTCGAGAACGCACGGTCGAGGGCATTTTCCGCCGGGCCGCCGCCGGCTTCGGCTTTGTCCGCCCGAGCGGCACGCCCGCATCCGCCGGCCGAGAGCGCGACATCTATATCTCCGCTCGCAAAAGCGGTGACGCGTCCAGCGGCGATTTGGTCCGCGTCGCGTTGGGACGGCCTAAAGAGGACGGCCGATTGAACGGCTCGATCATCGAGGTGCTGGAGCGCGAGACCCACCAGTTCGTCGGGCTCTATCAGGAACGCGACGGCGCCGCCTGGGTGGAGGTGGATGGCGGCGTGTTTCAGCAGCCGGTGGACGTCGGCGATCCAGGCGCCAAGAACGCCGCGCCCGGCGACAAGGTCGTGCTGGAGATGGTCCGCTTTCCGAATCACGTGCGGGCCGGCGAGGGCGTGTTGGTCGAGGTGCTGGGGGCGCGCGGGGCGCCGGGCGTCGACACCCTGTCGGTGATCCGCGAGTACGGCCTCCCCGACGAATTCTCCGAAGAGACGCTGCAGGACGCCCGCGATCGCGCCACCGAGTTCAATGAGCAGATCGGCGACCGCCGCGACCTCACTCAAGAGACGATCATCACCATCGACCCGTTCGATGCCCGCGACTTCGATGACGCCATCTCGCTCACCCGGCTCGACAACGGCAATTGGCTGCTCGGCGTCCACATCGCCGACGTCGCTCACTTTGTCCAGGAAGGCTCGGCCCTCGACCGCGAGGCCCGGAAGCGCGCAACCAGCGTTTATCTGCCGGACCGAGTCATTCCGATGCTGCCCGAGGTGATCTCGAACAACCTCGCCAGCTTGCAGCCGGACAAGGTCCGCTACGCCAAGACGGCGCTGATCGAGATCTCTCCCGAGGGCGTGCGTTTGCACTCGGAGTTCTTCTCGTCGGCCATTCGCAGCTGCCGCCGCTTCACCTACGAGGAGGTGGACGAATACTTGGAGGACCGCAATGGCTGGACGGATCGGCTCGCGCCCGATGTGCACCGCTTGCTGGGCGACATGCATGAGTTGGCGATGGTCATGCGACGACGCCGACTGGATCGCGGGTCGCTGGAAGTCAACATGCCGGAGGTCAAATTGGAGCTGGATCGCAACGGCGATGTGATCGGCGCCAACGTGGTGGAGTACACCGAAAGCCACCAGATCATCGAAGAGTTCATGCTTGAGGCCAATCAGGCGGTGGCGACGTGGTTGGACGAGCGCCAGCTGGCGTTCCTGCGCCGGATCCACGAGTCGCCGGATCCTCGCAAACTGAAGCAACTCACCGAGTTCGTCCGGCTCATGGGGTTCCAATGCGACAGCTTGGAGAGCCGGTTTGAGATCAAGCGAGTGCTGGCGGATGTGGCGGAACGCCCGGAAGAACGGGCGCTGAGCTACGCGGTGTTGCGCAGCATGCAAAAGGCCGTCTATAGCCCCGAGGTGATCGGGCACTACGCCTTGCACTTTGAACATTACTGCCACTTTACCTCGCCGATTCGCCGTTACCCCGACCTCACGGTCCATCGGATCATCTCCAAACTGGAGGCGGGGGAGACGCCGCGGAAGGGGGCCGATCTGTTCAGCTTGGGCGACCACTGCTCCGATCGCGAGCAGCGAGCCGAGAAAGCGGAACGCGACTTGACGAAGGTCAAGCTGCTGCGCTATCTCAGCGAGCGGATCGGAGAGCGGATGTCGGCCGTGATCACCGGCGTCGAAGAGTACGGGCTGTTCGCTCAGGGCATCGCGCTGCCTGCGGAGGGCTTCATCCACATCAGCAGCCTGGCGGACGACTACTATCGATTCGACTCCGCCACGCGAAGTCTCGAGGGGCGCCGCGAGCATAGCCGCTACCGGCTCGGGGACGTGATCGAAGTCGAAGTGGCCCACGTCAACGTCGAGCGTCGGGAACTCGATCTGCGCGTCGTCACCGGCCGACCGTTGAAGCCCGGCAGCGCCGCACCGCTGACGATGTCCGAGCCCGCGCGGCGTGGGTTCGGCAAGCGGAGGCATGTGCGGGGGCCCGGCATCAAGGGCGGACGCAATCGCTACGAGCGAGAGGAGCACGGCTCACGCGACCGCCGATCTCGAGACCGCGGCCATGGTGAGCAGGGCGAGCAAGGTGACCGCCGCAGTCGGCGCAGCGAATCGAGCGAGGAGTACGGCGAGCGCCAAACGCGTGGCGGCAACCGCATGGGGGCCGGTCGCGGGGGGCCCAAACGCAGCGGAGGACCGCAGCGCAGCGGCGGCCCCAAACGCAGCGGTGGTCCGAAGCGCAGCGGTGGCCCCAAACGCAGCGGGGGACCAAAGCGAGGTGGTGGGTCCGGCGGTCCCCAAGGCCAGGGCGGTGGCGGCAGTGGCGGTGGCGGCGGACGTGGCGGTAGCGGTAGCGGTGGACGTGGCGGTAGCGGTGGCGGCAAAGGCGGTGGCAAAGGTGGCGGCAAAGGCGGTGGCAAGGGCGGCGGCAAAGGCGGCGGCAAGGGCGGACCGGGAGGCAAGGGACGCCGCTCGTGATTCGAGCGTTTCGGCCGGTTTCCGACTCGGTCGATCCGCGCTAGAATGTGGTCGCGGGTGGCACAAGTGGCACACCTTTCCCACAACTGTCTCCACTCGTCTTCCTGAGCCTTTGCACCTCTCGTCCATCGAGATCGCCAGATGCCCGAGCTGCGCACGCCACTTCATGCTGTTCACGAGCAACGCGGAGGGCGGATGGTGGATTTTGCCGGCTGGTCGATGCCGGTGCAGTATCGTTCGATACTCGACGAGCACCGAGCCACCCGCGAGCGCGCGACCCTGTTCGACGTCTCGCATATGGGGCGGCTGCGATTCGATGGCCCCCGGGCGTCCGCCTGGCTCGACTCGTTGCTGACCCGCTCCGTTGCCAAACTGCCGACCGGCGCCGTCCGGTACAGCTTGATGGCCAACCACGACGGTGAAATCCTGGACGACGTGCTGGTGTACTCGTTCCCGTCGGCCCCCAAGGCGGGCGAGCCCGAGCCGTTCCACCTGCTGGTCGTCAACGCCTCCAATCGTGACACGATCGTGTCACATATTGCCGAGCTCGAGACGGCGGCGGCCGACGCTTGCTGCCCCTGCCGCGACCTGACCCGGGAGACGGCGATGATCGCCGTTCAGGGGCCGTTGGCCGTGGAATGCGCCGAGCCGCTGCTGTCGGTGAGCTTGGCGGAATTGAAATACTACCGCTGCACGCCAGCCACGATCTGCGGGCACGCGGGGCTGGTGAGCCGCACCGGCTACACGGGAGAGGATGGCTGCGAGCTCGTCGTGCCTGCGGCCGTGGCCGAGGAAGTCTGGACGGCATTGGAGTCGCGCCCGCAGGCGCCGATCGCGGCGGGCCTCGGCGCCCGCGACACCTTGCGACTCGAGGCCGGCATGCCGCTGTATGGCCACGAGCTGAGCCGGCAGATCTCGCCCTACGAAACCGGGCTGAGCTTCGCCGTCAATCTGGAGGGACGTGAGTTTGTCGGAGCCGACGTGTTGCGGCAGCAGGCCAGCACGCCGCCAACGCGCGCCCGAGTCGGACTCCAGCTTCAAGGCAAACGGATCGCCCGCGAGGAGACCCCTGTGCTGCACCACGGCGCGCCCGTCGGACGCGTCACCAGCGGCACCTTCTCACCCACGCTGGAACGCCCGATCGCGATGGCGCTGGTCGACCTCGAGGCAAGCCAGATCGGCGCAGAAGTCGAAGTCGAGATTCGTGGCAAACGCGAGCCGGCCGTGGTCGCTCCCCTGCCCTTTTACAAACGCTGACAAACGCTGACCGTGGATTGGCTGTCGCGCGAAAGCTCGAATGCTCGAGACGCGAGGCCGCCACCCTACTATCCGTGCCCCACTCATCATCAAGGAATGGCCCGTGAAGCCCGAGGACCTGCTTTATTGTTCAACCCACGAATGGGTGCATTACGCTGGCGGCGTCGCCACGATCGGCATCAGCGCATTTGCTGTCGAGCAGCTTTCCGATGTGGTGGGCCTGGAGCTGCCGGAGGTCGGAGCAACGCTGCAGGCCGGCGATGAATTTGGCCAGGTGGAGTCGGTCAAGGCCGTGAGCCCCGTTTACTGCCCGCTGGCCGGCGAAGTCACGGAGGTCAACACCGGGCTCGATGATGACCTCGATGTGTTCAAGTCCGATCCCTACGGCGCGGGCTGGATCATCAAAGTCAAAGTCTCCGACGAGTCGGGGCTCGGCGAGTTGCTCGACTATGCCGCGTACCAACGACAGTGCGCCGAGGAAGGCTAGCCGTCCGGTTTGTGTTTTCCGATTGGCGAGTATGCCGAGTCGCGGCTTGCCGCGAGTTTGGGGCGGGTCCAATCCGCAGCTTTCACATTGACGGAGCGTTTGCATGCCGTTTGTCTTCAACACGCCCGAGGACCAAGCCGAGATGCTGAAGTCGATCGGGGTCGACTCGATCGAGGCGCTGTTCGAATGCATCCCCGAGCCACTGCGTCTACAGCGAACGTTGTCGCTGCCGCCTGCCATGTCGGAGCTGGAACTGGCGGGCCATATGCAACAATTGGCTCGGCGCAATACCGCTCCCAGCGAGGCGATCTGCTTTCTCGGTGGGGGCAGCTACGACCACTTCATCCCTGCGGTCGTGGACGTCGTCGCCTCGCGCAGCGAGTTCTACACGTCCTACACGCCGTACCAGCCCGAGGTCAGCCAGGGCAACCTTCAGGCCACGTTCGAGTACCAGTCGTTGGTCTGTGAACTGACCGGCATGGATGTCAGCAACGCCAGCCTCTACGACGGCGGGTCGGCCACGGTCGAGGCCGCCATCATGGCGATCAATGCCACCAAGCGGCGAAAGATCATCGTCTCCGCGACGGTGCATCCCGAGTATCGCCAGGTGCTCCGCACCTACTTTGAACGCATTGACGTCGAACTCGTGACGGCGCCGGCCG
The DNA here is from genome assembly GCA_020426845.1 of Planctomycetales bacterium. Taxonomy (GTDB): domain Bacteria; phylum Planctomycetota; class Planctomycetia; order Pirellulales; family Pirellulaceae; genus JAGQPF01. The sequence continues at coordinate 3,612 of JAGQPF010000150.1, read as the reverse complement.
CCAATGGGGTCACCGATCTCCAACAATTGGCGGGGATGCTGGATGACGAGACGGCCGGCGTGGTGATGCAGCATCCCAACTTCTTTGGCTGTTTGGAGCCGCTCCAGGACGCCGCCGATCTGGCGCATGAGTCGGGCGCCATGATGATCGCGTGCTTTGACCCGATCAGCCTCGGGTTGCTCGCGCGGCCCGGCGACCTCGGCGCCGACATCGTGGTGGCCGAAGGCCAATCGTTGGGCAGTCCGATGCAATACGGCGGCCCCTATCTCGGCATCATCGCCTGCCGCGCCAAGTTAATTCGTCGCATGCCGGGGCGCATCGTCGGCCAAACCGTCGACCGCCGCGGCCGCAAGTGCTACGTGCTGACGCTGCAGCCTCGCGAGCAACATATCAGTCGCGAGCGAGCAACGAGCAACATCTGCACGAACCAGGGGCTGTTTGCACTCCGCGCCGCGGTCTACCTGTCGTGCCTCGGGCCACAAGGGCTCCGCGAGACTGCGGAGCTCTGCCTGCACAAGGCTCGGTATGCCGCCGAGCAACTGGCACAGCTCGAGCGATTCGAGATGCCGTTCGCAGCGCCGACGTTCAAAGAGTTTGTGCTGCGAGATCGCCATGGCCGCGTCGAGGATCTGCTGGCCAGCGCACGGCGACAAGGCATACTGGCCGGCGTGCCGCTGGGCACCTGGTACGACGACTTGCAGGACTGCCTGTTGATCAGCGTCACCGAGAAACGCACCAAGGCCGAGATCGACGCGCTGGTCCGCGCATTGGCCACGGCCGACTCGGACGATGTGCTGGAGGCGTCTCGCCCGTGCGAGGTGGAGAGTTAATTGGAGTTCGTTGGGTTAGTTGGAGTGTTGCGCTCCGTGGGTTCTGACGTTTGCGGATGAGGAATGTCGATGCGAAACCAGTTGGCCACTCAGACTCTCAATGAGCTCTCCAAACCGGGCCGCCGCGCAACGCGACTGCCACAATGCGACGTGCCGACCAGGCCGGTCTCCGCCTTGCTCCCCGAGGCGGCGTTGGCGGATCGCCCCCCTGCCCTGCCCGAGCTCGCCGAGCCCGAGGTCATTCGGCACTTCGTCAATCTCTCCACGCTGAACATGTCGGTCGACACCCACATGTATCCGCTCGGGTCGTGCACCATGAAGCACAACCCGAAACGCAATGAGCGGATGGCTGGCCTGCCGGGCATCGTGGATCTGCACCCGCTGCAGGACGAGTCAACGCTCCAGGGCATGCTGCAGCTGCTGTTCGAATTGCAAGGCATGTTGGCGGAGATCTCGGGCCTGCCGTGCTGCTCCCTGCAGCCCGCCGCCGGCGCTCACGGCGAGCTCGCGGCGCTCATGGTGGCAGCTCGGCATTTTCAGGAGCTCGGCCAACGACGGCCGGTCGTGCTGACCCCCGATAGCGCTCATGGGACGAACCCGGCGAGCGCGGCGATGGCGGGCTTCGACACGAAGACGATCCGCAGCCGTGAGGGCGGCGGCGTCGACATGGACGACCTTCGCGCCAAGCTCGACGAGCAGACGGCCGTGTTCATGATCACGAACCCCAACACGCTGGGGATGTTCGACTCACAAGTGAAGGAGATCGCCGACCTGGTGCACAGCCAAGGTGGCTTGATCTACCTGGACGGCGCCAACATGAACGCCATCCTCGGTGTCGCTCGGCCCGGCGACTTCGGCGCCGACATGATGCACTTCAATCCGCACAAGACATTCAGTGGCCCCCATGGCGGCGGCGGCCCCGGCGCAGGGCCGATCTGCGTGACCGAGACGCTTGGCCCCTACCTGCCCGTTCCGCGCGTCGCGCAACAGGACGAACAATTCGTATTGGAATGGGGCGACGCCCGCACGATCGGCCGAGTGCGCAGCTTCTTCGGCAACGTTGGCGTGCTGGTGCGGGCCTATTGCTACATCCGCACCCATGGCCCCGACGGCCTGCGGCGAGTGTCGGAGAACGCGGTGCTGAATGCCAATTATCTGCTCAGCAAGATTCGCCACTTCCTGCCCGTGCCGCAGGGCGACCGCTGCATGCACGAGTTCGTCGCATCCGCCGAATCACTCAAAGCACGCGGCATCAAGCACCCTGCCATGGACTTGGCCAAGAGGCTGTTGGACTACGGAGTGCATGCGCCCACCGTCTATTTTCCGCTGACGGTGAAAGAGGCGATGATGGTCGAGCCCACGGAATCCGAGAGCAAGGAGACGCTGGACCACTTCGCACAAGTGTTGTTCCGAGTCACCGAGGAGTCTCCCGAGTTGCTGCATGACGCTCCGCACTCGACGTACATCAGCCGGCCCGACGAGGTGCAGGCAGCTCGCAAGCCCATGGTGCGATGGGAATCCGCCTAATCCTCGACTCCCGCCTGCCGGGCGTCGTCAACATGGGTCGCGACGAGGCGCTGTTGGAGACGGTCGGCGCCACGGGCGTGCCAGTGTTGCGGCTCTATGGCTGGAGCGTCCCCACACTTTCTCTCGGCTACTTCCAATCGGCGGCAGACCGGCCCTTGCATCCGCCCAGCGCCGACTGTGACTGGGTGCGGCGAAGCACCGGCGGCGGCGCCATTTTGCACGACGAAGAGATCACGTACAGCTTTTGCTGGCCCGCGCCGCCTCGCGGCGACCTACACGTCGGCTATCGCTGGTTTCACGAAAGTTTAGTGCGAACGTTGGAATCGCTGGGGATCGTTGCCCGACGCTGCCCCGCAGATCAAACGCAGTCGCCCCCGCCGTTTCTCTGCTTTCAACGACGTGCCCAAGGCGACCTGCTGATCGACAACGCCAAAGTGGGCGGCTCGGCACAACGCCGTCGCCACGGCGCGGCGTTACAACATGGCAGCGTGTTGTGGAGACGCTCGCCGTGTGCTCCCGAATTGCCCGGCATTGCCGACCTCACGGATTGTCCGTTGACGCTCGATGCATTTCGGGAGAGCTGGATTGCCGAATTGGAATGTTCGGTCGAGAGCTTGGTCTCGTCACTCGGGCTGCCCGTGGCCCCGCGGCTCGCGCCGTCCGACTGGACAGAAGATGAACAAGCGCGGGCGACGCAGTCGATCGAAACTCGTTTTGCCACGGCAGCTTGGAACGAGAAGCGTTAAAGAAGCTCGGCGCGTTCTTCCCGGGCAGGATGTCTCACAGAGACACGGAGACACAGAGAATTTGAATTTGGCCTGCTTGGGGCTTCACACCACTTTCTCAATCTCCGTGCCTTTGTGTCTCCGTGAGAGATAAATGAAGCGTGGAGCCGTTTGAATCCGTCGCGGCGACGTGAACACCTCGGCGCGTTCCTTCCCGGGCAAAATGTCTCACAGAGTCACGGAGGCACCGAGAATTTGAATTTGGCCTGCTTGGGGCTTCACACGACTTTCTCAATCTCCGTGCCTTTGTGTCTCCGTGAGAGATAAATGAAGCGTGGAGCCGTTTGAATCTTTCGCGGCGACGTGAACACAGCTCGGCGCGTTCTTTCCTGGGCAAGATGTCTCACAGAGACACGGAGGCACGGAGAATTTGAATTGGGTGATCTTGGGGCTTCACACCACTTTCTCAATCTCCGTGCCTTTGTGTCTCCGTGAGAGATAAATGAAGCGTGGAGCCGCTTGAATCCGTC
>JAGQPF010000149.1 GCA_020426845.1 Planctomycetales bacterium | reverse complement strand
TTGCCCAACCTGCCGCCGTTCACGTTCATTGAACAAAACCGTGTGCTCGAACTTCCCACTGCGAAGCTCAAGGTGGACACCAGCGAAGGCATCGTATTGCCGGTTGCCTTTAACGGACTGCCCGCCGCGCCGAACTGGCGGCTGCAGAACATTCTGCCCGAAATCACCCGCCGTGCGGTGCGATACATTCATGATCGAGCGAAGCAGGACCAACCGTTCTTCCTCTACTTCTCGCAGACTTCGCCGCACGAGCCCGTTGTTCCGTCCGATTCATTTCGAGGCCGCAGCGGGATTGCTCCGATCGCCGACTTCGTCATGGAGACGGACTGGTCGGCGGGTCAGGTGCTGCGGGCTATCGACGAGGCCGGCATCGCGGACAACACGATCGTCATCTTCACGGCCGACAACGGGCACTCACACTACACCGGATGGCAGGATCTGATGGCGGCGGGACATCTGCCGAGCGGTCCTTATCGCGGGCACAAGGGCGACATTTGGGAAGGTGGCCATCGCGTGCCGTTGGTGGTCCGCTGGCCGAGTCACGTGTCGGCCGGCGCCTCGAGTTCACAAATGGTCAGCCTGACCGATCTATTCGCCACGGCAACGGAGATCGCCGCAGCGGCGCTGCCCGACAACGGGGCCGAGGATAGCCTCAGTTTTCTGCCTGCCTTGTTGGGCAAAGGTGAAGGATCGCGCCGTTCGCTCGTTAACCACTCGAACATGGGCGAGTTCGCTTATCGAGAGGGTCCGTGGAAGCTGGTGTACCGCATGGCGACGAAGAATCTCGAGCAGTCGCGCGGCAAGGAGACGATCGCCGAGCTCTATCGATTGGACCAGGACGTCGCCGAGTCAAAGGACTTGGCCTCCACACATCCCGAGGTCGTAACGCGCTTGAGCGATGCTTTGGGGCAGCTAATACAGGATGGGGCGACGCGGCCCGGCTTGTCGGCAAACAATGACACCAAGGTCCGTTTCCGCGTGACGCAGACTGAGCGCTGGGCGACCGCCAATCCGTAGTTTTGGCTCAATGGTTCTCTCGTGGTTCAACGATTGAGGTGCAGATGAAACTCATCCCGTGTAGCCGCCAACAGCTTCAAGTATGTTTCCTTAGCGGCATGATGGCGCTTGCGCTGCTGGTGACGGGCAACGCATTCGCAGCGGCGGCGCCGCTGCGGCCGAACATTCTGCTGATCGTCTCGGAGGACAATGGTCCGGAGCTGGGCTGTTATGGCGATAGGTTTGCTCGCACGCCGAACCTCGATCGACTCGCCTCCCAAGGGACTCGGTTTGAACGCGCGTTTGTGCCGTATTCGGTGTGCAGTCCGTCGCGCGCCGTGTTTCTGACGGGACTATATCCCCATCAGAATGGGCAAATCGGTTTGGCGACCCATCACTTCTCGCTCTATGACCCCGCTACGCCGAACGTATTTACCCTGCTGAAGGAGGCGGGGTATCGCACGGGCTTGATTGGCAAGCTGCACGTCAACCCCGAGCGTGCGTTTCCCGTCGACTTTCGTCGCATCACCGGAGCCAATTTTGGCCGTCGCGATGTCGCTGAATACTCGCGGGCAGCGAGCGAATTTTTTCGGGAGTCGAGCGACAAGCCGTTCTTCTTGTCGATCAACTATCCCGACGCCCACTTGCCGTTTCATCGTCAGCAATTTGGACGGCCTGCCGAGCCGCAAACCGGAGCCGATGTCGAGCCATTGCCGTGGGTGGGCGTCGACTCGCCGCGGCTGCGCGAGGTGACCGCGGATTATTACAACTGCCTCGAGCGGTTGGACCAGGGCATTGGACTGTTGTTGGACGAATTGCGACGCAGCGGCCACGAGCAGAACACGCTCGTGATCTATATCGGCGATCATGGCGCTCAGTTTCCGCGCGGCAAGGTGTCCGTCTATGAAGGCGGCTTGCGAATTCCGTTTCTGGTTCGCTGGCCGAGTCACGCTCGCGCTGGACTTAGTCGCCGTGAATTGGTTTCAACGGTCGACATCTTGCCGACCGTGCTGGCCGCGGCAGGCGTGTCCGGAGAGACGGGAAAGTTGGAGCTCCCCGGCCGCGACCTCCAGCCGTTGCTCGCGGGGCAGGAAGTTGCCTGGCGTCAGTACATCTACGGATTCACCACCGGCTCCTTCCCCTTTGCGTTTCAGCTGCGCTGGTCGATCCGCGACGATCGCTACAAATTGCTGGTCAATCTCGTGCCCGATCTAGAGAACCTAGGCGCCAAGGCGTACCTGGAGCCCGACTACATCGTGACCGTGGTTTCGGGATTCACGCCCGAGGAGCAGGCGTCGGCTTCTCCTGTCGTGAAGGCCGCGCTGAGTCGCTTTGCCAAGCCGCCCGAGTTCGAACTGTACGATCTCCAGTCCGATCCACACGAGTGGGAGAATCTGGCGGATGACCCGCGGCATGCGCCGGTCAAACGGCGGCTAATCGACGCGTTGCGAGCGTTTCGCGAACAGACAAGCGATCCGTTCCTCGATCCGAAAAACGTCGCTCAGTTTCGCGAGAGCCAGCTGTCGATGCCGGACATGTCGTATCGACGCCAGAAAGACTTCGTGTGGCCGTATGTCGAGTCGTTTCGCGCATGGCGAGCGGATCGCCCCTGACGCCACCGGGCGTCAGCGGCATTAGCGCCACCAGCGCGATGGCGCCATGGCCGGCCGGAAGCCAACCCAATCGTTGCGGCGCCCGGCAGACAGCACGCGACGGTGCGCGCAGATGCAACGCTGCGGTGTGAATCGCTTGAAGCAGGCGCCGCGGACCGGCCGCATGCGTTTGACCGGCGGCTCCTCGCTTGACGCGCCGAGCAACGCGACTTCCTCGTCTGCGGTCAATCGTTCGCACCACTCCGAGACGTTGCCCACCATCTGCTCGCAGCCAAAGGCGGTGCGAATCCCCGCATACGCGTCAACCGACGCGAGACGCCCCTCCCCGGTGTGCGCTCGTTTGCCTCTGTTGACCTTGCCCCGTGAAAATGAATAGAAGTTCAGCGGCGCGCGTCCCCAGGGATAGGGCCGAGCATCGCTGCCCCGGGCGGCTGCCTCCCATTCCCATTCGTTGGGGAGGCAGAGACGATAGGCGTCGCAGTAAGCGGCCGCGTCGTAGTACGACACCCAAACCACGGGGAAGTT
>JAGQPF010000148.1 GCA_020426845.1 Planctomycetales bacterium | reverse complement strand
TATAGGGGTAGGGAAGTCCGGTTGGGCCGGACTCCCCCCCCTCCAAACCGTGCGGGCGGTTTTCCCGCACACGGCTTTCCCGTCAGTGGTTTCCGCGCACGGATTGAGCGAAACGAAAGTGGGCCTCGCGCAGACTATAGAGACCCGCGTTCGCAAAGTAGGCGTTCGGCCAGCGATGAGTACGCGGCAGACGTTTCGGATTCCTCCGATGCCGGTTCAACAGCAGCCGGCGAAGGCGACTGCGGAGTTTGGCGTCGAGGGCTTTGAAGATCGTCCAGCGGCAGTGCCGGAAGTAGCGGAACCAGCCGATCAGCACCCGGTTGAGCTCGGTCGCGATGGACTTGATCGAGCCGGAACGGGGCCGCGGCGTCAGTTCCTTGAGACGCGCCCGAATCTTCGCAAGGCTCTCACGACGAGGGTAGATTTGGTCGCCCCGGAATGAATAGCCCAGAAACGCGAAGCTCTGGACGCGACTGTCCACGATCTTCGTCTTCGTCGGATGCAGGGTCAGGCCGGCCTGCTCCACCCACGCGGTGATCAGCCGCAGCGCCGCTTCGGCGTCGGCCCGGCTGCGGCACAGGACGACAAAGTCGTCCGCGTATCGCACCATCTCGAAGCCCCGGGCGGCCATGTGATGATCCAGCGGGTTGAGGTACAGGTTCGACAACACCGGGGAGAGGACCGCTCCTTGCGGGACGCCGGCGATCGGCGTCCATTCGCGGAGCTCCTCCAGGATGTTCTGATCAAGGAACAGCTTGATCAGCTGCAGCATCCGAGTGTCCGAGATGTGCTCTTTGACCAGAGCCAGCAAGCGGTCTTTCGGAATCGTGTCGAAGTAGCCCTTGAGGTCCGCGTCCACCACGTAGACGAATCCCTCCTGGAGTTTCTGCTCGACGACGCGCAACGCGTCGTGAGCGCACCGTCCATGACGAAAGCCGAAGCTTCGCTCATGGAACTGGTGATCCAGGATCGGCTCGACCACGTGGACAATCGCCCGCTGGACGACTCGGTCGCGGACCGTTGGAATCCCCAGCGGTCGCGTCTCATTCGGCCTCCCCGGCTTGGGGATGCGAGTGCGACGGACCGCGCTGGGCCGATAGGCGCCGGCTTGAAGCTTTTCGGCGAGCCGTCGTGTCTCCACGAGCAGGTGCTCCTCGAATGCTGCGCAGCTTTGTCCATCGACGCCAGCAGCCTTCTCTTTCGCGGTCACCTTGCGGGCGGACACGAACAGATTCAGCTCGGCGTATGCCTTGTCAATCAACGCGTGCCATCTGCCTCCTTTCACCTTGTTCTCCAAGAGTGTCGTCAACATTCGTTCGGTCCAGACGGCAGGCTGAGCCCACCGGCGGATATCCGGCGTCTCTCCAGGCGGTATAGCCGCGAACGGCACTCTGTCTGGCAAAGCGTCTTTCGAGTTGCTTTTCATGCGTCTGGTCCTCCTGAATCCACTTCCCTGCCTCCCTTCGCTCGCGGCAGGTTTGGTTCCCGCCGGTCATCACTACTATGAAGGCTCTGACTCCTCGGGCGGCGCATCGAGCGTCTGCGCGCCGCTGAGGTCTCCCTGCTTATCTCGATTGGACTTCCGAGCATTCCATCTCCAAACACCCTCTTGCCATTTCGCTCGCCTCGGTTTGACACGTTGCCGGTTTCTCTTTCACCGTGCGAGCCGCCTCACCGACCTGCGGTTGCTTCCGCCGCCCGGAGTTGGGCCTCGTCTGGGACGCTGTGTGAGGTCAGAGGTTCGCGAGGTGCTAAGTCGCTCCCCGACAGGCTTGGCTGAATCGAGTTCACTTGCGTTACGGACTGCTCATTCGCTTCCGGTTGCTCTCCACCCTTTCTGTTGAAAACGCAGTTACCTTCCGCTACAGGGGGCAACGAATCCCCGATCGGGACTTTCACCCGACTATCCAATCGCCTTCACAGGCGCACTAGCCCCGAGCGCAAGCTCGGGGATCCGCGATGCACCCACGCGCAAAAAGCCCCGGCAGGGGCGACAGACGTTAGCCCCGAGCGCGAGCTCGGGGATCCGCAGTGCACCCACGCGCAAAAAGCCCCGGCAGGGGCGACAGTCGTTAGCCCTGAGCGCAAGAGCGCAAGCTCGGGGATTCGCGGCGCACCCGCGCGCAAAAGCCCCGACAGGGGCGACAGACGCTAGCCCCGAGCGCAAGCTCGGGGATCCGCGGTGCACCCGCGCGCAAAAGCCCCGACAGGGGCGACAGACGTTAGCCCCGAGCGCAAACTCGGTGATCCGAAGTGCACCCACGCGCGCAAAAGCCCCGGCAGGGGCGACAGTCGTTAGCCCTGAGCGCAAGAGCGCAAGCTCGGGGATCGCTGGTGCACCCGCGCGCAAAAGCCACGCCCGAGATCGACGAAGTCATTTCGCCAGACCGGGAGCGCCCGGGCGAGGAGGTCAGGAATGCGAGAACGAACGGAACAGAACTCGAAAAAACTTGCTTTCGACTCCTCAAGCCCGCGAGGGCTCAGCTGAAAATGCCAACTACAAGGCAAGGTTCTAAGTTTTCGAGCGTTCACCGCCTTTACCAGGCCCTGCTCAGGGGAGGTGTTCGATGAAACCTCAGTTCTCACTGCGGGGGTTGATGTTGATTACCTTGGCAATTGCAATTGCCATGCCCCTTGCTTCGAGTCGACGCCCTCCCGACGATCCAGTCCGGGCCATATATGCGATGGGAGGGACAATTGCTAAGGTAATCCGACCCATCTCCTCCACCGTAGATTTGATTCCTGGCCTGGATCGCCTCGACACTCTCGACGCGAGCATGTTCCTTGTAGTGCACTTCGAAAGCCTTAGCGACGACAATCTATGCCGAGTTTCGGAAAGCATAGGCTCGCTCCCGAATCTCAAACGGCTGTCCTTGGCCAATACGCAATTGACTGACGAATCAGTTGCCACTCTCTCCACCTTTAAGTGCCTTTCCGCCCTTGATCTTTCTGGGACGATGGTAACCCAACGCGGGATTTCGATACTGAAGAGTCAGTTGGTGAATTGTGAAATCACGTACTGAAGTGCGTATTTGTCATCGCCCGAATCGAGCTTGCAACCTACTTGCGACTGAACGTGTTCGCGACGAATTCTTGCCGTTTGCATCTTGCAGCCCGACGGAGAAGAACTGAGCCGACCCGCGACGTAGCAATCGGCGAACTCGTAGAAGTTAAACTGGATGTGATCCGGTTGGGACTTCGATTTGAAGTTGCTCGCGAGACCTTGGCGGAGATTGTCTACCTGAGAACTGCCATGTTTAGCAGGGGCCCAACGGCTTCCCGAGGAGCATTGGCTTCACCCTTCCGTGCCCATGCTGATTGGCCTGAAAACGCGAATGCGAATCTGGAGAAGTCCCCGTGAAGCATAAGCCGTATCGGTTAGCTGTCGTTATCGCTGCTCTGATTGCCTTGGCAATTGTCGTCAGCAGATTCTGGCCAAGCCTAACCTCGTCACGGATAGATATTGCGACATGGGGAGGGCGAGTGACTCTCGTCATCGAAGCCCCCATATCACTAGTCGAAGCAGTAATGTTGCTTCCTCCCGGAAACGCAGTGATGGTTGACCGCTTGGTGTCAACCTGCCCCAAGATCCCCGGTGGGGCGCCAATTTTCGAAGTTGAAGGCAAGTACGAGAATGAATACGTCGGAGCGATCGTGCTCGATTTTGCGAGGCAATGCGGACTCGCCGTGCGGGTAGTGGGGGGCGACGTCTTGGCCATCACCTGTCCGTGAGCGATTTCCTCTTTTCCAATCGCGGAGACAGCACAATGCTCAAAGTTAGAGTTTCACTGAGAAGCATGCTTATCTTCATAGCGCTGGTCGGGCTGTATCTTGCGTTATGGCGCAGCACGACGCGTCAAGCCAAAACTCTCGAGAGTCAAGCGATCCAACTATACGCCCCTTGCCCATTCATCATTACGGGGAAAGAGCCGATCTTAGGTGATCCCTTTGTACCTTCACCGACGGACTACCGCCGAATCTGGTACCTTTGGCTACCGCCATGGAAGGTTTTCAAATTGGGTGATCACGACCGCTCGAACGCAGGTGACTGGGTTTTAGAGCAAAAAGAGCGTATCCGAGATCCCGAAGTCAGCGGAATTGTCACGGGCCAACCGGACGTCGCACTTTTGACCGAATTGTCCAGCAAAACACGCCGCTGAGGCATCGATTCGATGGGCGGGGCAATCAGTATGGACCAACTGCAACGCGACCAGCGGCATGCGGTATTCGCCACGCTCCAAGACGGCGTGGCCATGCGGAGCACGCCACAGCGCGCCACGCATTACTTCACGCCGGGCGGGCTGGCGATTCTCACGGGTGACTTGCGAGCCAAATGCTTGGAGGCCGAAGAGGACGCTAAGCGGAGTGAAATGACCGCGATACTAGGCCCGTTCTACCCCATGCCCACAAGTCACAAGCGAACCTGCGAGATCGACGGCCAAGAAGTTGCAAAGATCACCTATTTTCCTCTGGCACACGAAGAGTTTCAAAGCATTTTCGTTCTCCAAGTGTACGTGAAACCGTTGTTTCGGCGGCGGGGCCTGGGCCGAGGGTTGATGGATTTTGTCATCGACTCGTTTCCGCACAATCCCATCGGCTTAAAGCCCGCGATCCATAGCGAGGCTGGCGAATTGATGACAGAACGGCAACTTCGCGAATGGTATGCGTCGCTTGGGTTTCGTGGCGAAGGGTGCATGTGGTTGCCACCTCGAAGACTGGCCAACTAGAAGATTTGGCATCTGGCAACGGTCGAGGTGAATGCTGTAGAGACTTAAAGAACGATTTTAAGGCCGTCTTAGCTAGAAGATCGCGTAACATGGGCCAATTGCCGAGGCTTCGGCTACTGCGGCCGAAGTCGCATTCGCATTTTTGGAGGCGACATGAATCCCTTCGTCTCTTGAGTACAAAGTTGCCGGTTCCAAATGCGCCCCAGTTGGAGTCGAATGTCCACGTCTCCATCGACGGATCAGTTGTCTTGGCGCGCTGGAGACGGGGTCTGGGGTCTGGGGGTCGTTCTGGCCTTCGGCCTGGGGATCGGGCCCTTGCTTGCTTTCGCATCCGGATCGACGACGGTAATGTTGTCGATCCCTAATGCGTCGTTCTTTTCGACCCGCAGGTATGCTCCTGGACGTCCCGGCACAGGCCGGAAGGTCACGTTCGGTGATGCGTTTGCGGCCGCGTCATCGGGATTGAAGAACCCCAGCCCGGCGGCTTCGCGAAGCATGATCTCGAGTTGCAAGTCGACGGCTTGCTGGTGATTGTCAAGTCGCTTCTGCAGCTTCGCTTCCGTTTCGATGAGCTTGGCCTTGATGTCGTCGAGTTCGCGAACACGGTGTCGCATGTCGGCCACGAAGTAGTCCGAAAGCGCAGCCTTGAGCTCACCTTCAATCTTCGCCCGGTCCGCGTCCGGCAATGCCAGCCGAACCTGCAATTGGCGAATCCGCTGCATCGCTGCATTGCGAGGGTCTTCCGATGTCCGGGCGGCCGCCTTGCGGTCGACGACATACGTCGCAGCGCCGGTTGTCGGGTCGACCGAGTCTCGCACCAGGCGGGGAGACGGCGGATGCGAAGGGCCGAGCCTTCGCACGTCATCCAGTGTCCTGATCTGCGACGCATCCGTAATTTCATCGGCCTGCTTCGTCGCTGGCGCGTCTTGAGCGTGGAGTGCAAATCCCACACCGAGCATGGCGATGGCGCCGAACGAAGTAAGCTGAATGCTGTTGAATGTTCTCATCGGTGCTCTCCAATCTTCGTGTTGGGCGACTCGATGATCTCATTGCCCTGCAATCGATCGAGTCGCTCATTGAGCGATTGCAGAGTCTCTGATTCGGCGACAATCGGTGTCAAGGAACTGCCAAACCGGTGCAGCGCGTCGATGCGTGACCGCAGGTCCTCGACGCCGGCTTCGAACTCAGTCGCTTCACGAGTGTCGATGACGGGCGACACCTCAGGCGAAGTGCTCACGGTGTTGGGCGTGTCACCCCGAGAACGGCCAGGGGCCGCCAGCGAGTCAGCAACAGAGCCTCGTTCGGGCCACAGCGAGATGCAGAAGGCGACGGCCAGCACGATCGATGTGACCGCCATCGCGGCAAGCAAGCGCCGAGGATATCGCGTCACGAGTCGTCGCAACCGTCGCCCCATGCCGTTGCGCGGCTGCTGAAGCTGAGCGAGCATCCGGACGAACTGCTGCCGCGCGGCTTCGGCTGATGGAATTCGTCGGGACGGGTGCTTCTCCAGCAGCCGGTCGATCAGCAATGACAACTCGTCCGGGATGTCGTTGGCAACTCGCCATAGCGGCCGGTGTCGATCATTGCAGATGCGATTCAGCACGCCCATGGCTCGTTCCGCGCGAAATGGTGGATGGCCGGTGGCCATGAAGTACATCACGGAACCGAGGCTGAACAGATCCGTGCGATGATCGGTGGGCTTGCCGTTCGCTTGTTCGGGCGACATGTAATGGGGAGTCCCTGCGACGACTCCCGTCTGCGTCAGGCTCGCTTCATCCGCAGTGCTGGCGAGACCGAAATCGGTGAGCAAAACGCGTTCAACACCATTCACGAGCAGAATGTTGGCAGGCTTCACATCCCGATGTACGACGCCTTGTTCGTGCGCCGCAGCCAGCCCTGCGGCGGCTTGAATGCCGATTCGCAGGATCTCTTTGGCATCCAAGGGACCATCGCGATCAACTCGTGATTGCAGCGACTCACCGGCGACGAACTGCATGACCAGGAACGGAACGTCACAATCAGACTCGACATTGTGAATCGCGACAACGTGTTCATGAACGACTGCGGCAGCGGCACGCGATTCGCGTGCGAACCGTTGGCGCGCGGCGCCGCTGTGTGCCAAGTGTTTCGCCAACACTTTCACGGCCACGGGGCGATTGAGTTCGGTGTCGTAAGCCTTCAGAACAATCCCCATGCCGCCTCTGCCGATCACGCGCTCGACCTCGTATCGACCCAGCCGCCCCAACAGTTCTGGATGACTTGCCGGACCGAGAAAGTCCAGCTCGTCGGAATGCGCGTCCGGCAGCGTCTGTGAGCTCCATGCCCTGCGATTCGATGCGAGCATGTCCCACGGGTAGTCGCTGAGAAGCTCACGTGCCTCATCGTCGATCGCGAGCGAGCCCGCCAACTGCTCTAATCGCATCTGGCAAGTCGTGCAAGCTTCAACGTGGGTAGCCGCGAGGCGAACGTCTTCCGAGTTTTCGTCGGCTTGAAGCAGAGCCACCAATTCGTCGTCACCGGCATGCTTCTGTCTAGTTGTCATTATTGGCCGTCCTCGTCGTCCCAATTTCGCACCTGTGCTCGCAGGCGACTTCGCACGCGACTGCGGGCGATATGCACGGCGCCGACGCTAAGGTTTAGTTCGCTCGCGACATCCGAGATCGATCGCAGCTCGACACTTGTCCACCAGAATGCCTGCCAGGTCGGTTCCTGCACTTGTTCCCTGACTCGTTCCGCCGCCCAACGAAACACCTCTCGCCGGTACTCAAGGTCAAAGACCGCCGATTCATCGCTGCTTGGATCGATCTCCTTGTCCAGCAAGTCCGTGATCTGGCGGTCGCCGCCGGCGATGGACTGGTGACGCCTCCGCGTCATGAAGTTGACAATCAAATTCCTCGCGATCCGAAACAGCCAGTCGCGAAACCGCCCCAACTCGGCATTCGGCTGCCAGCGATGAATCGCTCGCGAAACAGCCAGCAAGACTTCTTGAACGACCTCGCGCGCGTCGGCATCCTGAAACCCCTTGGCTAGCGCGAGGCGATAGACCAGAGGCTCGTAGACCGCAACGAACTGCTCCCAGGCGTCGGCGTCGCCGTGATCGGTCAGCCTCAAGATGAGGCTGTTTCGAGTTTCAGGGACTGGTGTGGTCATTTTGGGAATTCTCACTCTCCTACCAATAAACACACAGCCAACGGCCTTGACTTTCACACGCGGGGAAAATCTTCGATTTCTCGACGTGCGAATTCTTCGTGAGCTGCCCCGTTAGTGGGTCGCCTGCCTGCCTTGAGGTGTCGCATCTGATGCAGTTGCTCGGCGATGATGTCGATTACCCGCTGACGTTCGCGACTGTAGCGAGGCCGCTCAAAGACGATGGATTGACGCTAAAGGCCCAGAAAACAGAGCAGACTTCCACATTCTGGGCACGTTGCGTCGCCAAAGATTCACGACGGCGCATCAGTTCTGCAGGGAGGTGGTCAACGAGAACGCTTCTTTGGCCGAGGACCTGGGGGCAGATTCCCTCGACACCGTGGAATGGGTCATGGAGCTCGAGGAGGAGTTTGGAGATGAGGGTGCTTAGTCGCGGCAACGTGCAGCGGGGCATGCAGTGGGCCGGAATGACGCAGTCGTCGACAACCTGCAAATCGAGAACACAGGAGTCACCAACGAGCCACCGACGAGGGACTGCGACACCTCGAACCCCTTGCACGTCTTTAAGTTGTGTTCACTCCGAGAGATCAGATCCAGGGTGACGGGTTACGCCACCTGAAGAACTCGTCTCAATTCAGGGCGTCACGATCCAAGGAGACGGCCGGACTGACCAAGGTTTTGCAAAAGGGCTCGAAGGGATGCGCGAAGCCGAGCAGTTCCTCGCCTGGTCAAGGGCTAGGTGATGGCGTTGTGATGGCGTTTTCACTCGTACCTTATCGTCATAAGAATCAGCGTGAAAAGCAGGTTCGAAAGTAGCATGGACAGAACAATAGTGACACCATGTGCCAAAGAAGTGTGGCCGGGATAAATGTACCAATATGCAAAGCAGCCCACCGCGGTAAGGGGAAGTGAAATAGCGATGGACCACAGTATGGCTCTTTTCTGGTCCTCGGCTCGGACCTTCCGGCGAAAATTCGCTATAGTCCCGGCCACGTAAAGAAGCGACATCACAGTAATGAAAGTGAGTGTCCATGGAGAAGTGTAGATTGGCGGACGCATCGCATGACCCTTCTCGTCACCCCCCTTGGCCGAAAGGAAGCACGGTTTGTCGTGCGCCAGAGGAGACGTTGAACGCGAACAACTTTTGCAAGCGAGGTCAGAATAGGTTGGAGAATTCATTGCCGATGCCTTCGCATCAGACCAAACGAGCCGAGGAGAAGGCGGTGCGAGACTATTTCGACGCCAATCGGTAGTCAAGCACGGAAGCGAGGGACCTACTCTTGTTTTCCTTCATCGGCTCGCAACGACTTGACGACCAACTCAATCTGCCACTCGAACTTCTCATCATACGCCTGCCAACCGGTGAAGTCAGCTGCCAAGCGGGCCTTGACCTCCGCAGCATTGGCATTCGTCCACTCGAACAGAAACGCTCAGCGCCGATGTGGACGCCATGCTCCTCAAGCGACCATTGGATCGTGCGTCTCTGAGTCGTTGTCGCCATCTGCTTGCCAATTCGCTTGCCTAGCAGGCTGCTGAAAAAGTCGGGTGGTGTGCTATCTTAGGCGCATCATCATACGAAAGGAGTCCGTGATGCGCGGTCGCAAGAATTCTCAGCCACAGCTTTTCTATCAAATCGACATTGAGTCGCGAATTCGTAGCGACCACCCTCTGCGACCGCTGAAGCGTAGAGTCGACGATATCTTGGCCGGGATGGACGAGGTGTTCTCTCGGGCGTACAGCAAGAACGGTCGCCCTAGTGTGCCGCCGGAGCGATTGCTCAAGGCCTTGCTCCTGATGGCACTGTACTCGATTCGTAGCGAAAGACAGCTTTGCGAGCGGATCGATACGGACTTGCTCTTTCGTTGGTTTCTGGACATGTCGCCGGAAGATCCGGCGTTTAACGCGACGGTCTTCACTCACAACCGACCTCGCATGGATGAGTTCGGCATCACCGGAGCTTTCTTCGATGCCGTCGTCAAGGAAGCCAAAGAGGGCGGGCTTTGCAGTGATGACCACTTTAGCGTTGACGGGACGATGATTGAGAGCATGGCTTCGATGAAGAGCTTTCGGCCTAAGGACCAAGACGACGATTCGGATGACGATGCTAACGGGTTCAAGTCGCGTAATCCGGACGTCGACTTTCACGGCAAGAAACGCAGCAATGAAACGCATGAGAGTCGCACAGATCCCGAGGCAAGACTCTATCGCAAAGGCCCTGGCAAGCCTTCACAGTTGGCGCATTTGGGCCATATCCTCAACGAAAATCGCAACGGGTTGATCGTCGAGGTCGCAGTGACAGAAGCCAATGGTACTGCGGAGAAGGATGCTGCCATTAAGATGATCGACAACTACCAGAGCAAGCACGGGCGCAGTCCAACAACGGTTGGTGCCGATGCGGGGTACGATTCCGGTCCATTTTTAATAGCCTTGGAAGAACGAAACATCGAACCGCATGTGGCCATGACCAGCACGAAGCCAGCAGATCCCGCTACAGCTCGTGCGGATCGCAAAGAGAAAATTGAAGCAAGGCTTCGCATGAAAGCTCGTCAGGAAACGGAGGGCTACACGATCAGCCAACGGATTCGCAAGCGAGTTGAAGAGTGTTTCGGTTGGCAGAAAACAATCGCCGGACTCGCACGAAGCCGCTGGGTCGGGCGTTGGAAGCTAAGCCAGTTCTTTGAGCTGAGCGCAGCGGCCTACAATCTTCTACGAATGGTGAAATTACAGCCGACTTGAGCCAAAGGAGGATGCGCAACGGCTTCGAGCCCGGAGCCGCAACGAGAAGCTGGCGACTCTCAGCCGGAGTTGTCTGATCACGCACGAGTCGCCACCAGAGATATTTGAAACAGCCACCGAAGAAAAAATACCCTTAACGGACACCGTGGTGATCCGATTCGCCACTTTTTCAGCAGCCTGCTAGGGCCAATTCTGGCAAACCGGAATTCTCCCTTCGCAGGCCGGCTAAAGCTCGAATCGTTCGCCCTCTGCGGCCAGATGGCAGCCTGCGGCGCGGACTTGCTCCGCTTCGGGGCTGCGCGGATCGAGGACCGGGTTGGTGTGGTTGAAGTGCAGGAACCGCACCTTGCTCCGCTCGTGCTGCGGCTGGCCGGCCAGGCAACGCAGGCTCTCTTCAATGAACGGGTGAGGGATCTTGGACATGTCCTGCCCGGGAAGTTCGCCATCGGCGTAGAACGTGCCGTCCAGATAGGCGACGTCCACCCGGCTCAGAACGACCTCGATTCGCGTTTCCCAGCGGCTCCACTTGTCGATGTCGGGAAGGAAGAACGCCGAGCGAGCGGGTCCCTCAATCAGGAAGCCGACCGTCTCGGAATACTCGTCGCGATGAGGCACTAAAAACGGCGTGGCGCGGATTCGCTCGTTGAGGTGCTGCGGGACGCCATCGATCAACTCGCGGATCACGATGTTCTCGGCGGACACCAGTTGGCTCCAGGGCCCGTTGGTCTCCAGGAAGTGTTTCATGCGCGGCATCGCATGGACCGGCGTGCGACAAGTCCCCCAAACTTCGCGGCCCAGGTGGATCAGGCCCGTGTAGTGTCCGATGTGAGCGTGTGTCAGCAAAACCCCGTCCAGGTCCCCACCATCATGCGCTGAAGCGACGGCATCCAGCATCCGCAGTTGTTCACGAAAATCGGGCGTGCACTCCAATAGCCACCGCTGCCGGGAACGCGGGTCGACAAGAGCCAGACAGACGGCATGCCTCCGCCGAGTCGGATCGTCCCACGCGCGGCGACAGCATTCTCGGCGGCAGCCAGCCTGTGGATAGCCGCCATCCTGAGCGATTCCCAGCACGATGAGAAACGGCGCATCCGGATCGCTCGTCCGCATCGCTGCCGTGTCGCCTTTCCGGCTCATCGGCCGACCTCCTTCCAATAGCTGTCAGCCTGTGAGGATTGTCGTGGCACAGGCTGCCAGCCTGTGAGGGTTGTGGTTTTCGCCGCAGGTTGCAGGCTGACAGCCTGCACTACGACCCTCGCAGCCCATGAGTACGACGGTCATCGCCAAGGCAATGGCAGTTGCTTGAGACGCAAAACGGCTTGCTCAATCGTCGCCTCGAATTCCATGACTCTAGCCTGCCCTCATGTCGGACTCTTCACTCAAACGCTCCGGCCTGTTGCCAATACTCGCATGGTTTGACGCGCCACGCAGGTCACACCCTGGCCACGTGTAGGTTCCTGCAGCCGTTGTGATTCTTGCTTCACCTCAAAGAGAAAAGAGACAAAGCAGGGTTTCGTTCCGCCTGCTCTGCCGTGGAAAATGCTTCTGCCATTGATGGAGTAGCGGCCCCATGTTAGGTGTGACGGCGCCCCAACGGGCTTGCTTGTGGCCAATTTTGCGGGGACGTTCATTCTTCTTCGAGCGTCTGCTCGATCGACGTGAGCGTCATCGAGATGTTGAACAGGACGATGACGCTCTCGAGCACGACGCGGATCCACAGGACGAAAACCATGATGCCGACGGCTTGAAAGAGCAAAGTTGCCGTCATTACGAGCCGCAGGGTCAGCCATCGGGGCAATGCCGGCCATGTCAGCTCGTATGTCGGACCACTCGGCACGTTAGTGTCCGGAGATATCCATTGCGTCTCTGCCTCAGGCAGCCAGGAGGTGCACGCTACGACAGCCAGGCCGACGAGGGCAAGCGACGCCATTACCAGCACCACCACCCAGGTCAACCGTACAATGAGCGGCGTCAAGTACTTCTTGAATTGCCAGTCGAACAGATCCAGCCAGCTTGTCGCTGGCATGAACTGCCTCCGCCGCGCTTTCGCGATGCGAGATTGGAAGCTCTCTTTTCGTACGACAGGTGGGGGTACCGATGGAGTAGTAGAGTGAGTTTGCAACTCCTCGGAGGGATGGACGCTTGCCTCGGGAACGCCGAATAATCCTTGCAGTGAAGATGCCAGGGCCCACTGCGGCATTCCCTCTTGCCAGACTAAGTCGCTGGGAATCAACTGTCCGGTGGACGCCAGTTTCATCAGGGTCGCTGAGTCGACGGGACCTTGCTGTTGTCCGCCATGTGTGAAGTACCACTGCTCGGCCACGTAGCCACACCAGTTGTAGGTTGCAGGATATAAGTCGCCTCTTGGAACGCTAGACCCCATATTACTCGACAATCAAGCTCATAGGCATCCCTGTGGCATTCCCGTGCATGGTGCCTGGACCGGCGGACGGGCAGGGCGGAGAGGACGACTTGTGACTTTCAGGCATGCCGGAGATCTTGGCCTCGCATCGCCAGTGCAAGGTGGCGAACTTTTTGAACCTTGTGGCTAAACGGAGGATGTGAATTCATCGTGTCCGAGATTTCCGCATATCACGAGGCCGGCCATGCGTTCATGGCCTACTACGTCGGGGCACGAGTGCGTTCGGTGACGATCGATCCGGATCGTGATGATGGCCCCGAACGATTTGCGGATATCCAGGTCGAATGGCCGCCCGGAGAGTTTACCGACCGAGAGCTTCATGAGAATCTTGTCCTAGTCGCACTGGCTGGTCCGGTCGCCGAAATGCTCCACCGTGGCGAGCCGTTTCACCCCGGCGTCGTCGCTGAATGGGCCGCGGATTGGAAACTTGCCTGGGAGGCGGCTGGTCCGCTCGTTCCGGTCGAACGCAAACGCCTGGCCTTCTTGGAGCAGACGACCGCGAGGCTCTATCGACTGCTCGACAGAGAAGACCACTGGGCTGCGCTGGCAGCGGTCGTGGACAATCTGCTCGCCCACGAAACGCTCGACGGAGAAGAGGTTGAAGACATTCTGCGGCAGTGGATGCGCTGAAGGAGTTTCGTCACAAGGGTCAGAGGAAAACTGTGAACCAACCTCGGCGATTCGCGTCTAACCAATTAGGTTGCCGTTGGAAATTTCAACTGGTGGCTGGACAACGAACAGCTCCTGAACAGGACAGGCAGAGAACTCCGATGTTGACGATCACGCGCAAAGGTCTCCGTTCGAATCGTGATGGACGATTTGCCGAACCGCCGGCGAATCCGACGCCCGAATTGCCTCTGCGCTCGTGACTCCGGGGTTTTACCTGACGCCTTTGAACAAGGCCCGGTGTCACGAGCGACAGCGGGCCTTTTTCGTGCCTCCATCACAACGGTATGAGGGCACCGAAGTGAGCAGCCGTTCGAAGCGTCCGTAGCATGGGCGTCCTCGCGCGTCCTCGCCCAAAGGCGGCGAATAGCCGCTCGTATCGTCCGTAGCATGGGCGTCCTCGCCCGTGCGCGGCGAGCAGCACCAACGCACCGCAGATGCCCCCGGCAAGGCGCCTCGCCCGATGCAATTGAGTTGCGCAGTGCCGCACGGGCGAGGGCGCCCATGCTACGCGTGAAAGTGTCCCACGGCCGGCGCGTTGGGATAGATACCCTTGCTTCGTGAGAAGTGTGCTTGGTCGCGAAGCGTTGGTCGACGGCGGTAACGAAGAAAGTCGACGAGGATTCGAGCGTCTCCGGGGGAATTTCGAACTATAGGTACGCGGACAACACGGCCCGTTCGACTTCGGGTGAGGTCATCGGTCTTTCAAGCCGAGCAGGTTGGGTTCGACTCCCACACGGGCTGCTGACAATCGGGCAGAGGTGCAGATGGAAGCACGCCTGCTTTGGGAGCAGGAGGTTTTCGGTTCGACTCCGAGGTGCCCGACTTGAAAATGGAAGCCGAGGGCTGGCCGCAGTGGCCGTCCCAATCCGGCTGATAAGCACTGGTGGTCCAGCGGCCAAGACTCCGCACTCGTAATGCGGCAACGAGGGTTCGATTCCCTCCCGGTGCTCTTGGAACGTCACGGCGTTCGCGATCTTTAACAACTTGACGGCCATCAAGCGCCGATGATGTAGCGGCCGCCCGCTGCCTGGCCATGGCGGATCCGTGGGTTCGCCGCTGGGCGCTCTTGATGTTCAGGGTGTGGGAAAGCCTGGTATTCCGCGTGCTTCGGGAGCACGAGACCGCTGGTTCAAATCCAGCCATCCTGACTGATGTGTTTGATGCGGTGGCGCTCGTATTGGTGCGGGCAGACGCCACTGTTTTGCCACTTCGCCACTTTGCCAGTAGGCTGAGTGCTGCAAAATACCTTGTCGCTACTCCGGCAACGACTAGGGCATGTTTGAGCGGAGGGGCCGATGATGGCGATGGCCGAATCGCTCGACGAATGCTCTCCCAAGAGCGTCAGTGCCATGGATGCGTCCGAACATCGAGAGGAAGGACTGCATGACTGCTGACGGCGTCACGAACAAACCGCCGCACGGATCCCATCGCCGCCGCGCGGCGCTGTGGCTAATTGGTCTGCCGAGCTTCTTCGTCCTGTTTATGTTCTTGCCTGCCGGCACCTGGGTTTGGGCAAAGGGCTGGCTCTTTCTCTTCATTCTGCTGGTCGTCGTTTCGGCAATATTTCTAGTTCTCCGGCGTGTGAATCCCGAAGTCATCGTCGCCAGGAGCCGCTTCCACCAAGGCACCAAAAGTTGGGACAAGATTCTGCTCAGTCTCTACTTTCCTGCGATGTCGGCTGTCGTGCTCGTCGCGGCTCTGGATGATGGCCGCTTCCATTGGTATCCCATCCCATGGTGGGTCTGCGGGGTGGGCTACGCCTTGCTGCTCGTCGGAATCGGCATCGTCACTTGGGCCGAGGGCGTGAACAAGTTCTTTGAAGTCACCGTGCGGATCCAAACCGACCGGGGGCATGCGGTGATCGACAGCGGCCCCTACGCGATCGTTCGCCATCCAGGCTATGTCGGAGGGATTCTCCACGCACTTGGCATGGCACTGGCGTTGGGGTCGTTGTGGGCATTGATTCCGGCGACCTTCGCCTCCACGGTGTTGATCGTACGGACGCGGTGGGAGGACCAAACGTTGCAGGAAGAATTGATTGGGTACAAGGATTACGCGACAAGGGTCAGGCACAAGCTCATTCCGGGCCTGTGGTGACAAGGGGATCAGCAGAGCATGGAACTGCATCACGGTACACGAGCGATAGACGCACGCTGTCTGCCCAAACATCAACAAGAGGCGGAGGCATAGGGCGGGCAAAATGCAGTCGGTGTTGACGATCAAGACTCTTTCGCGTGAGGCGAAGGAGCGTTCGATTCAATTGCGTAGATCCTGACTTCCCGGCCGGCGCGGTCAAATCGATCTTCCAACTGCATGCCCAGCTTGTCGATGACGCGAATCGAGGCCGCGTTCGCGGCCTGAACGGTCGCGACCACGCAGTTGAAGCGGAGCGTCTCGAAACCGTATTGCAGAATTGCCCTGGCCGCTTCGGTGGCCAGCCCTTTGCCCCAGTACTCCGGTGAGAGTCGCCAGCCAATCTCCGGGGCGATGCCGGTCTTCACGAAGCCACAGTAGCCGATCAACCGATGGTCCGATTTGTGGAAGACGGGCCACTGGCAGAATCCCTGTTCGCGAAGTGTGCCTGTTGCCGACTGGATGAACTGAGCTGCTTGTTGCCGCGACCATACCTCGCCGTTGCCGACATGCTCCATCACGCGCGGGTCCGAGCAAATGTCATGAAACCGGTCGAGATCGTCATCCAGCCAAGCGCGAAAGGAAAGCCGGTTGGTATCGGGGGGAGCCTGAATCATGACCGTGAAACGGCCTCACACGCCGCCAACATCCTCGCCAGCGGCTCTGGGTCGGCGAGCCCGTGATCTGTGCCGACTTCAATCAAGATCGTCATGGGCAGGCCGCTGTTGCTGACGAGTTCCTCGCTGTCCGCGAACGGCACGACATCGTCTCCGCGACTGTGCAAGATGGTCGTGTTGGCTTTAACGTCCGTGGCGGCGCCCCATTTCTTCCATGCGGGGCAGAGCAACACAAGCGGCGAGTTTCCCGTATTGATGTTCATTGCCACGGCGCCTCCTCGCGATGAGCCGACGACAACATCAGGGTGATGCTGGTCGTGCGTGGCCTGAGCAATCCTTACGGCTTCCGCGAAATCATCATCGGGGAGTGAAGGGTTGAGCACCGTGTGGCCAGCGTCTTTCAAGTAAGTCGGCTTGCGGCCACCGGGAACACTGCTCCAGCCGTGGAGAAAGAGGATCTTCATTTTGCTTCTGAGCCGAATTGGCAATGGGGGTCTTCGAGTCGTGGCCAAGACAACGGTTCACTTGTCATTCCGGATGGTCCCCGCATCTCGCTTGGGATTCATTGCAAAGTGGGCAGCCGTGAGCATGCATGAACACTCCGTGGGCTGCGCAACGATCAATGGATGTGGGAGGAGCAAGGGGCCACTCGAGGGCATCATTCGTACAGTTCTTTATCGTGAACTCGCAAAACAACTTGCGAATTCGGGTCAGCATATCGTCCACAATCTCCGCGTTTGGCGAGTAGGGCAATTTGTCCCAGGCGTGATGCATCAACGCGCGATCGACGACTTGCAGCATGAACCGATGCTGAGCGTCGAAGTCGATCGTGGTCCATCCAAGGTCAGCGACGTCGAAGGAGACGCATCCTCTTCCCATGATGGATTGGTCGTGAGCTGCGATCCATTGCAAACTTCGTTTCTGCCAATTCGTGACCGCAATATCGGCGCCGGCGAGGCATAACGAAGCAATAATGACGTCCGTGGCGCCGTTCGACATGTCAACGTCAACGGACTGAGCATTTCGCGAATTGGAAATCCAGTTTGCCATGTGCTTTCCACCTCGTAGCTTGGTCGACTCTATCGGTTCTCCACTCGGCGGTCGATAGTGAGGCTGTGTCAGGGGTGAGGTCTTCGCCGTTTCGGCTCCGCCGCACTCAGTTCTTTGTTCGGCGTTTTGCGATGCCGCAGGCCATTGGGACGCATTTTCTGAGATCGTCGAAATAATTTCGCGACTTCGCGCATCTAATCTCAGCAAGACGCGAACCTTCGTCCTCGTCGGGCGTCTTAATCAAT